>NZ_JBIVYL010000002.1:0-191228 GCF_044772225.1 Rhizobium sp. NPDC090275
CCGCCAATCAGGTCCTTCTGGATGCTGACGGGCTGACCCAACCGGGCCTTGTACACCTCATAGTTCTCAATCACCCGCTGCACATAGTTGCGCGTCTCGGGGAAGGGAATGCGCTCGATCCAGTCGACCACGGCATCGATCGATTTGCCGCGCGGATCGCCATAGCGGCCGATCCATTCCGGAACGCGCTTCGGCCCGGCATTGTAGGCGATGAATGTCATGATGTAGGAGCCACCGAAGGCGTCGATCTGCTCGCCGAGATAATGCGCCCCAAGCGTCGCGTTATAGCCGGCGTCTGCGGTCAGCTTGTCCTTGGAATAGGCGATGTTGTGGCGCTTGGCGACGGCCATCGCCGTTCCGGGCAGGATCTGCAGCAGGCCGCGCGCGTCGGCGATGGAAACCGCCGTCGGATTGAAGGCGCTCTCCTGCCGGGCGATTGCATAAGCGAGCGCCTTGCCGGAGCCGGAAATGTTGGCGGTGCCGGGAATGACGCCGATCGGGAAGGCCAGCGCCGCGACGTCGACGCCGCGCGCGTAAGCGCTCTTGCCGATCTGCAGCGACAGATGGTGGTCGCCGGAGCGCTCGGCTTGCGCGGAGAGGATAGCGAGTTCGCCAGGGCTTTGCATCTGCTCGCCGAGAGCGAGATAAAGTGCGTTGGCCCGCCAGCCATGGCCGGCGGCGTCGAGGCGGGCGATGGCCTGCACGGCCTCGCGCGCCTGATAGCGCTGACGGTCGGCCGGGCTGGGCGAGGGGTAGCTGACATTGATCGTCTTGCGGCCAAGCTTCTCGCCGGCAAGCTGGCCGTAGAAGGTGGTCGGATAGCCCGCGGCCTTGGCGTAGAACTCGGCAGCCTTGCCGGCACCACCAGCTTCGGCCGAGCGTCCCATCCAGTAGTAGGCGCGCGATACTGAAATCGGACCGTTGGAGAAGTCGAGGATCTTGCGGAAATGGGTCTGGGCCGTTGTCGGGTCCTGCAGCCCGCGCAGCGCGTACCAGCCGGCGTGGAATTCAGCCTCGACGATATCGGTCGGCGTCGTCGCCGCGTATTTCGAAACGATGCCGTAGGCGAGCTTGAACTGCCCCTGATCGACCAGCCCACGGCTGACGATCCGCTGCTCATTCCACCATTCGCCGGCATTGACCAGTTCGTCGCGGTCGCGCGGCATCTGCTGCAGAAGCTTGGCGGCCTCCGGATACTTCTCCTGCTTGCGCAGATATTCGATGCGCGCGAAGAGATAGCCCGGATCGCCGTTCCATTTTCCATCGACGCCGGCAAGAAGCGCGCCCGCATTCGGCGCCTTGCTGGCGACGGCTTCCCACGCCTTGTAAAGCGATTGCGCTTGCCCGAGATCGCCGAAGCGCTTGGCCTGCGCCGTGCGGTTGCGATACATCAGATATTCCATGCGCGCCTTGTGATCGGCAACCGTCAGCAGGCCGGCGAATTCGGCCAGGATCTTGTCTTCCGTCGCCTTGTCCAGCGTCTCGCCGCGCCAGACCTTGCGGATGTATTTGGCCGCCTGCTGCTGCTTGCCGGTGGCGACAAGCGCGCGCGACAGGATCATCGCGCCTGACGTCGTCTCAGGGGCGGTTTCGCCGAAGGCCGCGAGAACGGCTGAGGGCGAGGGGTTTTCGTCATAGAGCGCACGTTCGGAGTATATCCGGAGCTTTGCCAGCCCGGGCCAGCCCTTCAATTCCTGGGCAGCGGTAGCGATCTCGACCGAGGGTACGCCCTTCTGCCCGGAGACGGCGATCGCCCAGGTCAGGATGTGACGGTCGAGCGTGCCCTGCGCCATACCGTTGCGGATCGAAATCGCCTGCATCGGGTCCTTGGCGGATAGAGCGTCGAGGCCGCTCTTCAGGTCGCTGTTGACGGGGGCGATAGCCTGGCTACGCGGGATCGCGCCTGTCGTCATCGATTCCGGCAGCGAGGTCTGTGGTAGGAAGCCGATCGGACGAACATCGGGAACGGGCGCGTCTTCGCCTGGGAGCTGCGCGGCAATTGTGCCCCATCCAGCGGCCGTCAGGCCGAGCGCGGACAGGATCAGAACAGCTCTCTTCATCAGGGATACTCGCAATGGAAACGCGTCCCTACATTTGCTGGGACGCATATTAACGAAACCTTACCGAAGCCCTTCAATTTCATTCACATTTGCGATCGGAATTTGTTGCAACAAAGCTCTGTACGCTTGTCGGACCCTTTGTGGCGCACTATGGTGCGCTCCTTCGTATTCAAGGAATGCGGCCGAAGCATGGATTGCGGTCGTAAGGAGTTCTGCATGTTCCAGGGATCCATTCCCGCACTCGTCACGCCTTTCACTGATGCCGGCCTTGTCGATGAAGCGGCCTTCGCCGCCCATGTCGACTGGCAGATCAAGGAAGGCAGCAGCGGTCTCGTTCCAGTCGGAACGACCGGCGAATCCCCGACCCTGTCGCATGCCGAACACAAACGCGTGGTCGAACTCTGTATCGAGGCCGCCGCCAAGCGCGTTCCCGTCATGGCTGGCGCCGGCTCCAACAACACCCGCGAAGCCGTCGAACTCGCTCAGCATGCCGAAAAGGCCGGTGCCGATGCGGTTCTGGTCGTCACGCCTTACTACAACAAGCCGACGCAGAAGGGCCTCTACGCCCATTTCGCCGCGGTCGCCGAAGCCATCAAGCTGCCGATCTACATCTACAACATCCCGGGCCGTTCGGTCATCGACATGACGCCGGAAACCATGGGCGCGCTTGCGAGGGCGTACGGCAACATCGTTGGCGTCAAGGATGCGACCGGCAAGATTGAACGCGTCTCCGAACAGCGCATCACCTGCGGCAAGGATTTCCGTCAGCTCTCCGGTGAAGACGCAACCGCGCTCGGCTTCAACGCCCATGGCGGCGTCGGCTGCATTTCGGTAACCGCCAATGTCGCACCACGCCTCTGTGCCGAGTTCCAGGCCGCGACGCTGGCTGGCGATTTCGCCAAGGCGCTCGAATACCAGGATCGGCTGATGCCGCTGCACAAGGCGATCTTCCTGGAGCCGGGCCTCTGTGGCGCCAAGTATGGCTTGTCGAAGATCCGCGGCATGAACCGTACGGTTCGCTCGCCGCTGGTCTCCTCGCTGGAGGCAAGCACGGAAGCGGCACTCGACGCGGCGCTGCGCCACGCTGGCCTTCTGAACTGATCGCCTGCTGAACCGATAAAACGCGCGGCCTTCACAAAGATGGGCCGCGCCTCTACATAAAGCCGAGAAGTGCGGGCGCGGATATCGCGCCCCCGAGCAATTGGAATTTGTCATGGCCCCCAAAGGCAGCCAGCGCGTCGTCAAGAAGATCGTCGCCGAAAACCGCAAGGCGCGCTACAATTACGAGATCGTCGATACCTACGAGGCTGGCTTGGTGCTGATGGGCACCGAGGTCAAGTCGCTGCGCGAGGGCAAGGCCAATATCGCCGAATCCTACGCGTCGGACGAAGGCGGCGAGATCTGGCTGATCAATTCCTATCTTCCGGAATATCTGCAGGCCAACCGCTTCAACCACGAGCCGCGCCGTCGCCGCAAGCTCCTGTTGTCGGGCCGCGAGATCAATCGCCTGCGCGCCGGCATCAACCGCGAAGGTATGACGCTCATTCCGCTGAAGATCTATTTCAACGATCGCGGCCGCGCGAAGATGGAGCTGGCGCTCGCCAAGGGCAAGAAGCTGCACGACAAGCGCGAGTCTGAAAAAGAGCGCGATTGGAACCGGCAGAAGAGCCGGCTTCTCAAGGATAATGGCTGATTAGAAAGCTCCCTGAATCAAAACCGCGGCAAATGCCGCGGTTTTCTTTTGGAGCCTTGGTTGCTCGCGTCAGCTTTCGAAGTCGCTGGATGCCGCAGGCTCGACCGGACGGGCAGGGCGCTCGGACGGGTCGCGGCCGATTTCGCTCTTCAGGGACAAGAGGTCGATGAAGTGATCGGCCTGGCGGCGGAGATCGTCGGCGATCATCGGCGGCTGCGTTGCCATCGTCGAGATGATCGAGACCTTCCGGCCCTTGCGCTGCAGCGCTTCGACCAGCGTCGTGAAATCGCCGTCGCCGGAGAAGATCACGAGGTGATCGACGGTTTCGGATTGCTCCATCGCATCGATCGCGAGCTCGATATCCATGTTGCCCTTGATCTTGCGGCGGCCCATGGAGTCGGTGAACTCCTTGGCCGGCTTGGTCACGACCTTGTAGCCGTTGTAATCCAGCCAGTCGATCAGCGGGCGGATTGAGGAATATTCCTGGTCCTCGATCAGGGCCGTGTAATAGTAGGCGCGCAGCAGATATCCGCGCTTCTGGAAGGCTTTCAGAAGTTTTCTGTAGTCGATATCAAAGCCGAGACTCTTGGACGCCGCGTAGAGATTGGCGCCATCAATGAAAAGTGCAATTTTTTCTCGCGGGTCGAACATCGCGTACCAATCCACTTTGAGTAATCTAATATGCGGCTGCAGATAGCCCACGAAAACAATGGGTTATCTGAAAAATTCAGAACAATTCTTACTTTATGAACTATTCATATAAGTCAGATTTAGGGCAGGATTCGGCATATTCCAAGCAACTTTTAGTGGAAACCTCTAAAATTAGAAAGTTCCCACAGGCTCGAACGGCTCCTTCACTAAAAACTTGAATTCGCCTGCTTTTAATTGTATCGCCGTGCTAATCCCGAGATCCCGACCGTAAAGGACAGGCAATGGCCCGTGTCACAGTAGAAGATTGCATTGACAAAGTTGAGAACCGCTTCGAGCTGGTTCTGCTTGCCAGCCACCGTGCCCGGCTGATTTCCCAGGGCGCCTCGATCACCATCGATCGCGACAACGACAAGAACCCGGTCGTCGCCCTTCGCGAGATCGCCGATGAGATGCTGTCTCCCGACGACCTGAAGGAAGACCTGATTCATTCGCTGCAGAAGCACGTCGAAGTCGACGAGCCCGAGCCCGATCCGGCAAGCCTCATCACCACCGCGGCTGCTGCCGATGGCGAAGAGCAGGAAGACGCTCCGGAGACGATCACCTTCGACCAGATGTCGGAAGAAGAGCTTCTGGCCGGTATCGAAGGCCTTGTGCCGCCGGAAAAGAGCGACGATTACTAATCGTCAATCTTGCGCCATTATTGCTTCGGCATATGATTGAGTATCACGTGCGCCAATCTGTGATTGGCGCGCTTTTCTTTTGTGATGGAGTGGTTTCGGCATGATGCGGCAGTACGAGCTCGTGGAGCGGGTTCATAAATACAAGCCCGACGCCAACGAAGCCCTGCTCAACAAAGCCTATGTCTATGCCATGCAGAAGCATGGGCAGCAGAAGCGGGCAAGCGGCGATCCCTATATCTCCCACCCGCTCGAAGTCGCCGCCATCCTCACGGACATGCATCTCGATGAGTCGACGATCGCCGTCGCCCTGCTGCACGACACGATCGAGGACACGACCGCGACCCGCGCCGAGATCGATGAACTCTTCGGCGAAGATATCGGCCGTCTGGTCGAAGGCCTGACGAAGATCAAGAAGCTCGATCTCGTCACCAAGAAGGCGAAGCAGGCCGAGAACCTGCGCAAGCTGCTGCTTGCCATCTCCGACGACGTGCGCGTCCTGCTGGTCAAGCTGGCTGACCGCCTGCACAACATGCGCACCCTCGACCACATGTCGCCGGAAAAGCGCGCCCGCATTTCCGAAGAGACGATGGATATCTATGCGCCGCTCGCCGGCCGCATGGGTATGCAGGATATGCGCGAGGAGCTGGAGGACCTGTCCTTCCGCCACATCAACCCCGAGGCCTACGATACGGTCACCAAGCGGCTCGAGGAGCTGTCGCGGCGCAATGAAGGCCTGGTCAAGAAGATCGAGACCGAGCTTCGCGATCTTCTGGTCGCCAACGGCCTGACCAATGCCTACGTCAAGGGCCGCCAGAAGAAGCCTTATTCAGTCTTCCGCAAGATGCAGTCTAAGTCGCTCTCCTTCGAGCAGCTGTCGGATGTCTATGGCTTCCGCATCATCGTCGACGACATCCCGTCCTGCTATCGCGGCCTCGGCATCGTCCATACCCGCTGGCGCGTCGTCCCCGGCCGCTTCAAGGATTATATCTCGACGCCGAAGCAGAACGATTATCGTTCGCTGCACACCACCATCGTCGGCCCATCGAGCCAGCGCATCGAACTGCAGATCCGCACCAAGCGCATGCACGAGATCGCCGAGTTCGGTATCGCCGCTCATACGCTCTACAAGGACGGCGCCACCAATGCCGATGGCGACATCCTTTCGCGCGAATCCAACGCCTATTCCTGGCTTCGCCACACGATCGAGGCGCTGGCCGAAGGCGACAGCCCGGAAGAGTTTCTGGAGCACACCAAGCTTGAGCTCTTCCAGGATCAGGTCTTCTGCTTCACGCCGAAGGGCAAGCTGATTGCGCTTCCGCGCGGCGCGACCCCGATCGATTTCGCCTATGCCGTTCACACCAACATCGGCGACACCACGGTTGGCGCCAAGATCAACGGCCGCATCATGCCGCTCGTCACCCGCCTTGCGAATGGTGACGAGGTCGAGATTATCCGCTCCGGCGTGCAGGTGCCGCCGGCGGCCTGGGAAGAGATCGTCGTTACCGGCAAGGCGCGTGCCGCCATCCGCCGCGCCACCCGCATGGCCATCCGCAAGCAATATGCCGGCCTCGGCCACCGCATTCTCGAGCGCACCTTTGATCGCGCCGGCAAGGTCTTCTCCCGCGAGGCGATGAAGCCGGCGCTGCACCGTCTCGGCCAGAAGGATGTCGAGGACGCGATTGCCTCGGTCGGCCGCGGCGAGATGTCGTCGCTCGACGTCTTGCGCGCCGTCTATCCCGATCACCAGGAAGAGCGCATCACCTCGAAGCCCTCGGGCGATGATGGCTGGTTCAATGTTCGCAGCGCCACCGGCATGATCTTCAAGATTCCGGATAAAGGCAAGGCAACCGAGCATGCGCCGAACGGCCTTGAAGCCTTGGGCGATGCCGAGGCCGTGCCGATCCGTGGCATCTCCAGCAATATCGACGTGCAGTTCGCCCCGACGGGCGCTGTCCCCGGCGATCGCATCGTCGGCATCACCAACACGACCGAAAACGCCAAGGGCATCACGATTTATCCGATCCAGTCGCCCGTGCTGCAGCGCTTCGACGAGCAACCCGATCGCTGGATCGATGTGCGCTGGGATCTGGACGAGGCTAACAAGTCGCGCTTCATGGCCCGCATCCTGGTCAATGCGCTAAACGAGCCCGGCACGCTCGCCAAGCTCGCCCGCACTGTCGCCGATGTCGACGTCAATATCCGCGTCTTCAACACGGTTCGCGTCGCCACCGACTTCACGGAGATGGCGCTCGATGTGGAAGTTTGGGATCTTCGCCAGTTGAATCAATTGCTTGCGCAGCTGAATGAGCTGGATTGCGTTGCGACCGTGCGCCGGCTTTACGAGTAAAGCGGGCGCATCTGCACGTGGTTTGCACAATATGTGATCGTTTTATGGTCAAATTGTCGCAGATGAGGGGCTAGATATGCGTTCTGCGCATGGCTGACTGAGAGTTAGAGCGTTGGTAAAAACGCTCGTCTCCGCCTATCTTCTGGTCATCAACAAGTGACCGAAAGAAAGAGGCATCCAAATGTTTACACCGATCAAGAAGTTCGCTCGTGCCCTGCGCGCTCCGAGCGCTGAAGAACGCGAAACCGCATACCTGAACGGCTCGTTCGACCGTATCGATCTCGAATACCGCCAGCGTCAGGTTGACCGTGGTCTGTTCCGTAGCCGTTAATCGGTTATCGGACTTGCAAGTGGGAAGGGGCGTTTGAGTTACGCCCCGGTAGATACTCAGTCGGCGCACATCAAATAGCGACTGAGGAGGTCTGGCGCTCTTGTCAGGCCTGTGCGGCATGCACTACATACGCGCCATGTTATTTCGTCGTCGGAAACCCGCTGGATTTCGTGAAAAGCTGCGTGAGCTGCTTTGGCCGCGAAAGGGATTCTTGAGGCCCCCGCGCTATCTCGTGATGCGCGTGCTTCGCCTGAGGGCATCGCCACATGCGGTGGCTGTTGGCGTCGCGGCCGGGATCTTCGTGTCCTGGACCCCGTTCATCGGCGTCCATTTCATCATGGCCTTTGTCATCACCTATCTGTTGTCGGGCAATATGGTCGCCGCCGCTCTCGGCTGCGCGGCCTTCGGCAATCCGTTGACCTATCCTTTCATCTGGGGGACGACCTGGGAAATCGGACATCTGCTCCTGAGCCGCAAGGATACGATGCAGGGCAATGCGGTCGATCTTCCCGCGCTCTTCCACGAACTGCACTTCAGCGAGCTTTGGCGCCCAGTCCTTGAGCCGATGCTGATCGGTTCGTTGCCGCCGGCAGCCGTCACCGCCGTGGCCATCTACTTCGCGACATTCTACACGGTGAGGGGCTTCCAGGGGCGCCGCCGTGCCCGTCTGCTTGAGCGTGCGCGCCTCCGCGTCGCCGAGCCCGTTTCGCTTGAGGAAACAGTATGATCATCGGTATCGGCAGCGATCTCATCGATATCAGGCGCGTGGAGAAGTCGCTGGAGCGATTTGGCGAGCGCTTTACCAATCGCTGCTTCACCGAGATCGAACAGCAGAAATCCGACCGCCGGGCCAACCGCGCCGCCTCCTACGCCAAGCGCTTCGCCGCCAAGGAGGCCTGCTCCAAGGCGTTGGGTACGGGTATCGCCCAGGGTGTCTTCTGGAAGGACATGGGCGTCGTCAATCTCCCGAGCGGCAAGCCGACGATGAAGCTGACAGGCGGCGCCGGCGAGATTTTGCAGAAGATGTTGCCCTCGGGGCACCGCGCCGCCATCCATTTGACAATTACAGATGATTATCCCTTGGCTCAGGCCTTCGTCATCATCGAGGCCCTGCCGCTGAGCGACTGACTGCAGAGCAACAGACTGTTACATGTCCCGCTTTTAATGTTGGTGGCATTGCCGCAATCAGCCGAAGCCGCTACACAGAACCGATTAAAGACTTGCGCCGTTTTGGCGCTCTGAAGGAATAGAACTGCGTGTCCGAAAAAGTTCAAGCCAAGCCGAACGCCCTCTGGGAGAACATCAAGGTCATCGTCCAGGCACTCGTCTTGGCGATGGTCATCCGCACGGTCCTGTTCCAGCCATTCACCATTCCCTCGGGCTCGATGATGCCGACGCTGCTCGTCGGCGACTATATCTTCGTCAACAAGTTCGCTTACGGCTATTCGAAATACTCGCTGCCGTTCTCGCCGAACCTGTTCAGCGGCCGTATCTTCGCAAGCGAGCCGAAGCGCGGCGACGTTGTCGTCTTCCGCTTCCCGCCGAACCCTGAGGTCGATTACATCAAGCGCCTCGTCGGTCTCCCCGGTGACCACATCCAGGTGACGGACGGCGTGCTTTACGTGAACGGCAAGGCTGTTCCGAAGGTGCCGGATGGTACGTTCAACTCCGACTACGCGCAGGATCCGGGCCAGGACGTTCCGGTATTCCGCGAAACCCTCGACAATGGCGTGACCTACGACACGCTCGACCAGTCGCCGGTATCGCGCGGCGACAACACCCGCGAGTTCATCGTTCCAGAAGGTCACTACTTCATGATGGGCGACAACCGCGACAACTCGCTCGACAGCCGCTTCGACGTCGGTTTCGTCCCGGCCGAAAATCTGGTTGGCCGCGCCAGCGTCATCTTCTTCTCGCTCGGCAACGACACCTCCTTCCGCGAAATCTGGAAGTGGCCTTCCAACATGCGTTGGGATCGACTGTTCAAGGGCGTTGAATGAGCAAGTCGCCGACGCTTTCGGCGGCTGACCGAACAAAGCTCGAGGCGCTGATCGGCCATGTCTTTGCCGAGAAAGAGCGCCTCGACCGTGCACTGACGCATGCAAGCGCCCGCACCCAGAAGGGTGCGAATTATGAACGGCTTGAGTTTCTTGGCGACCGGGTGCTTGGCCTGTGTGTCGCCGAGATGCTTTTCAGGACATTCGGCACCGCCACGGAAGGCGAACTCTCTGTCCGCCTGAACCAGCTGGTCAGCGCCGATACCTGCGCCGAAGTTGCCGACGAGCTTGGCCTGCATCTCTACATCCGCACCGGTGCCGACGTGAAGAAGCTCACCGGCAAGCGCATGATGAATGTCCGCGCAGACGTCGTCGAAAGCCTGATCGCCGCGATCTATCTCGACGCCGGCCTAGAGGTCGCGCGCCACTTCATCGTGAAGTATTGGGAAAAGCGGGCGGTGCGCGCCGATGGTGCCCGACGCGACGCCAAGACGGAATTGCAGGAATGGTCGCATGCCAAATTCGGCGTGACGCCAAACTACCGGGTTGAAGAACGCACCGGACCGGATCATGATCCGCGCTTCACGGTGACGGTCGAAGTCGCCGGCGTGAAGCCGGAAACGGGCGTCGAGCGCTCCAAGCGAGCCGCCGAGCAGGTGGCCGCAACGAAGATGCTCGAACGCGAAGGCATTTGGCAGAAATCGTCTGCCGGAAATTGACGGGAACAATGACCGAAGAACATGACATCGCGGATAGCGCCGCTGAACCCGCTGGCCCGACGCATTCCGGCTTCGTCGCCCTGATCGGGCCGACCAATGCCGGCAAGTCGACCTTGCTGAACCGCCTGGTTGGCGCCAAGGTCTCGATCGTCAGCCACAAGGTGCAGACGACGCGCGCCGTCATTCGCGGCATCGCCACCCATGACAACGCCCAGATCGTCTTCATGGACACGCCTGGTATCTTCAAGCCGCGCCGCCGGCTCGATCGCGCCATGGTGACCTCCGCCTGGGGCGGCGCCAAGGATGCCGATATCATCATGCTCCTGATCGACAGCGAGCGTGGCCTGCGTGGCGATGCCGAGAAGATCCTTGAGAGCCTGAAGGACGTGCCCCAGCGCAAGATCCTCGCTCTCAACAAGATCGACCGCGTGAAGCGCGAGGATCTGCTGGCGCTGGCCTCGGCGGCCAACGAGTACGTCGCTTTTGACCAGACCTTCATGATCTCGGCCGAAAACGGCTCGGGCTGTGACGATGTCATGGATTATCTCGCCAAGACGCTTCCCGAGGGACCGTGGTATTATCCGGAAGACCAGATCTCCGATCTGCCGATGCGTCAGCTGGCGGCCGAGATCACCCGCGAGAAGCTGTTCCTGCGCCTTCATCAGGAGCTTCCTTATGCCTCGCATGTCGAGACGGAAAAGTGGGAAGAGCGCAAGGATGGATCCGTTCGCATCGAACAGGTGATCTACGTCGAGCGCGATAGCCAGAAGAAGATCGCTCTCGGCAAGAATGGTGAAGCGATCAAGGCGATCTCCACCGCCTCGCGCAAGGAACTGTCGGAAATCCTCGAGCAGACCGTACACCTCTTCCTCTTCGTGAAGGTGCGCGAGAACTGGGGCGACGATCCCGAGCGTTTCCGCGAAATGGGCCTGGAATTCCCGCGCCAGTAAGCGGCGCGACTATCCCGCAAGTCCCTCGTTTCCTTGGAAAAATTCAAGGGTCGATGGAACAAAGTTGCAAGTGATGAGTTCTTAAAAAGCGGCGTCTCGATTTCGGGGCGCCGCTTTTTCTGGATTATGGGGAGCGCATGGCGACATCACGGCCGACGCATTCGTTCAAGACACCCTGCGAACAGTGTCCCTTGCGGCCGCTGCCGCATTTCCGCGAGTTCACCGGCGACGAGTTGGGCTTCATTTCCAAATTCAAGAAGGGTGAGCTGGCGGCCGATGCTGGCGCCACGATCCTGGTCGAAGGCGCCCACAGCGCCCACCTGTTCACGGTGCTGACCGGCTGGGGCTTTCGCTACAAGACGCTCGAAGACGGCCGGCGCCAGATCCTGAACTACATCATGCCCGGCGATCTGATCGGCCTCCAGGGTACCATCATGGGCGAGATGCAGCACTCGATCGAGGCGCTGTCGCCTGTTTCGCTCTGCGTCTTCGAGCGCGACAAGCTGATGACACTCTACAACAAGCATCCGTCGCTCGCCTTCGACATCACCTGGATGGCGGCGCAGGAAGAGCGGATCCTCGACGAACACCTCCTGAGCATCGGCCGTCGAACGGCGCTGGAGCGCGCCGCCTACCTGATCGCCTTCCTCTATCAGCGCGGCAAGCAGCTCAATCTCTTTAACGGCCATAGCGCCATCCCGATCACCCAGCAGCACATCGCCGATACGCTCGGCCTCTCTATCGTGCACACCAACAAGACCTTGAAAAAGCTCGCTTCGCGCAATCTGATCCGCTGGCAGGAGCGCGCCTGCGAGGTGCTGGATGGCGAAACACTCGCCAAAATTGCTGCCTGGGATGGGCTCGACGAGAGGGTGCGCCCCTTCCTCTAAGCGCTTCTATCTATGTCTTTTTTAAATGCAAATTCCAGGGCCGGACCCTAATGTCCAGCACGAGCCATTCTTGTGTCGAGATTCGCTAATATCGACCAAGACTGAAAAAGCGGCTATGCAAGCATAGGCGGCGTGAAATTCTCGGCTGAGGCCGTGGGTTGTCAGGGGTAGAAATGCGATTTTGGGATACATGGTGCGTCGATGGCGGCGCCCGGAAGAGGGCTTTCTGATCATGGTCGCGAGACGTGTTCTGGTTCTCGAGGATAGCTTGATCATCGCGATGGAGGCGGAAGACATTCTGCGTGCCGTCGGTGTCGAGACCATCGATATTTGCAATAGCGTCGAGCAGGCCAATGAGGCGATCCAAGCCGACAGCTATGATTTCGCCCTGCTTGACGTCAATCTCGGCGAGGTCATGAGCTTCGATTTCGCCCGCCGGCTGGTCGCCGCCGAAATCCCCTTCGGCTTCGTCAGTGGCTACTCCGATACGCTGGATTTTCCAGAAGACCTGCAAAACAGGCCGCTTCTCGTCAAGCCGTTCGACGAAGATGCGATGCGGGACTTCCTGCGCCGGCTTTTCCCCTCCGAGGCTTGATCGGCTTTCATGACAGGGCTTGCGCCATGCGCTAGGATAGCGCGTGGTGTGAAGGTCGATTTCTAATGCAGTGGCAAGGTCGTGCAATCATTCTTGGCGTTCGGCGCCATGGCGAGACAAGCGTCATCACCGAGGTGATGACGCCGGATCGCGGCCGTCACCTGGGCATGGTGCGATCCGGGCGTTCGCGCGCCATGCAGCCGGTGCTGCAGCCCGGCAATGAGGTGGAGGTCACCTGGCGCGCCCGTCTCGATGAGCATATGGGTGAGTTCAAGATAGAGCCCCTCACGCTTCGCGCCGCCCGGCTGATGGAAACGGCGACTGCGGTCTATGGCGTCCAGGCCATGGGCGCATTGCTCAGGCTTCTGCCGGAGCGCGATCCGCATCCGCATCTCTTCGAAGCCTTGGAAGTCATTCTCGACAATCTCGACAATCCAGCCGATGCGGGCGAGTTGTTCGTTCGCTTCGAGCTCGCCGTGCTCAACGATCTCGGTTTTGGGCTGGATCTCAACGAATGCGCCGCAACCGGCACCCGCGCTGATCTGGCGTATGTCTCGCCGAAGTCGGGTCGCGCGGTCAGTCGCGACGCTGGCGCGCCCTGGGCCGACAGAATGTTCGCTTTGCCGGCCTTCCTATCCGTGGAGAAGCGGCAGGCCGCCGATTTCGACAGCCTGTCCGAGGCATTTCGCCTGACGGCTTTCTTCCTGCACCGCCATGTCTACGAGCCGCGCGGCCTGGAACCGTCGACGGCCCGCGAGGGCTTCGTGCAGGCCGCGCTCAAGGCGCTGAAGCCCGCCGCTGCTTAGCCCATCCTTCAGGCGCTCTTGCGCACCTTGAATGCCCATCCATCCGGTCGTTCGTCGAGTACCTTCACCGTATCGCCAATCGCAATCGTACCAGTAGAGCGTGGCGTGATGTTCCAGCCAAACAGAGGGCCTGGAACGCGTCGGTCGGCTGACATGCGGATGCGGCCCATCGCTGGCATCGGATTTGCGACCTCTCGCGAACCGGTCTGCTGGTCCTGCGTGGTCATGATACAACGCGCGCACGGCTTCACCAGGTCGAAGCGAATACCGCCGATCTCGACTGCCGCCCAGCGATCCTCTGCCCAGGCTTCGTCTGTGTCGATGACGATGTTCGGCCGGAACCGTTCCATTCCGACGCTGCCTTCGCCGTGAGCCGCAATATTGGCATTGAGCGCTTTCAACGATCCTGTTGTGGTCACCAGTATCTGGTAACCGTCCACGAACGTCACCGGCGTGCCGTCGCCGGCCCACTCGGCACTTGCCGTCCGGTTGGCGACGTCATCGAAGAATACCAGCTTGAGATCTCGGCCGAGCCAGCGCGAGAGCACTTGATTGGATTGGTCGTCGGCGATCGCGGCGTTGACGAGCGACTTCCAGATCGAGACATCGATGCGCTGGCCGCCATCGGGCAGGGGAATGAAGAGTTCCTCACCGTTCATGCCGAGCTTGAAACCGGATGCCTCCTGCCGAACGTCGAGCCGCGCCAGATCCGTCATTTCGCGCTGGGTGATGAAGCTACCATCCGGATTGATCAGCATCGCGCGCCGGTCTCCGGGCAGGCCGAAGGCATCGATCTCGGTGCTTTGAAGCGCGATGCCACGGGCGCTCTTGAGCGGATAGATGAAGAGATCGCTGACGCGCATGTAAGTCCTCCTAGATTTCGTCCATGAAGGCGTCGAGAAAATCCCGCAGCCTCTTGTCGCGTTCCGCCGCAAGCGCCCGGCCAGCGGCCGTCTTGAATCCATCGGCCAGCTTGAACAGTTTCGTCTGGAAATGGTCGATGACATAACGCCGGTCGTCAAGCGGGCGGTCGTTTCCGGCAGGGTCGAGCGGGTCGTAAAGCGACGACGCCATGCGCCCGCCTATATAGAAGCAGCGGCCCGCGCCGACCATGCCGATCGCATCCAGCCGGTCTGCATCCTGCAGGATCTTCGCTTCCAGCGTCTCGGGCTCGATGTTGGCCGAGAAGCTGTGCGTCAGGATCGCGTGGGCGACGGCTGCGATATCGTCCTTCGACCATCCAAGCCCGGCCAGCACCCCAGAGGCTTTGTCCGCCGCAAGCGCGGACGCCTGGGCTCTGAGCGGCGAGCTCTTCTCGACGGCCACGCAATCATGCAGCAGGACCGCGGCGGCAAGAACGCGCCCGTTTCCGCCTTCGCTTGCCTGGATGCGCATGGCGTTCCTGAACACGCGCATGATATGCGCGAGATCATGCGAACCATCGTCGCCTTCGTGCGAATGCGGGATAAGCGCTTCAGCAAGCGTTTCGTAGGGACGGAAGGCCTGAGCCTCTTTCATTTGCGCACCAGAAGTAGACGGAGACCGCCTCTCTTAGAGCGGGCGGTGACGAGTCGCAATGCGGCTCACACTGCCTGGGCTTTGCCGTGAGGTTGTGAACCTGCGAGCAACTTCGGCACGTCTAGGGCAGGGCGTGGTGAACTGATGTGGTAGCCTTGGATCTCGTCGCAAGCCTCTTGAGCCAGCAGATCATGCTGCTGTGCCGTCTCCACGCCTTCGACGGTGACCCGCATGCCCAGTGCGTCGCCGAGCAGAATGATCGCGCGCATGATCGCGAAGGCTTCCTTGTTGTCCACGATGTCGTTGACGAAGGATTTGTCGATCTTGATCTTGTCGAACGGGAAGCTGCTCAGGTAGCTGAGCGACGAATAGCCAGTGCCGAAGTCGTCCATCGAGATATGGACGCCGCGCTGGCGTAGCGCATGCAGAATTGGCAGCGCCTCGTCGCGGTTCTCCATCAAGACGCTCTCGGTGATCTCGATTTCCAGGCGTCCCGGTGAAAGCTCGGATATCGCAAGTGCGGCGCAGACATCCTCTTCCAGGTCGCTGGAGATAAACTGGATAGCTGAGACGTTGACGGCAACCTTGATATCGGTAGGCCAGGTAATGGCGTCCATGCAGGCGCGCTTGAGCACCCATCGGCCGATGTCGACGATAAGTCCGACCTCCTCGGCCAGTGGAATGAACTCCAACGGCGCGATCCGGCCGCGGGTTGGATGGTTCCAGCGGAGCAGCGCCTCGAAACCGCAAATGCGCCGTTCAGCCATGTCATAGAGCGGCTGATAGTGAAGCTCGAATTCTTCGTTGTGAACGGCCTTGCGCAAGTCGGCTTCAAGCGCCCGCCGCGATTCGAGTTGCGCCTCCATCTCCGATGTGAAGAAGCGCTCGCCGCGTCGGCCTCCGCTTTTCGCATGCGACAGCGCAACGCCGGCATGCTTGAGAAGCAACTCGGTCTCCGCACCATCCTTGGGGCAGATGGCGATGCCCATGGATACACTGAGCTCTACCGCCTTGTCGCCACGGAAGAAGGGTTCCGAGAGCTCGCGCCTGATCTGATCTGCAAGCGCCATGACGTTCCACGGCTGCTCTCGCGCGCATTGAAGGATGGCGAACTCGTCGGATCCAAGTCGCGCCAGAATGTTGCTGCTGCCCGCCAGAGCACGCAAGCGATCCGCCACCTGCCGCAGGATTTTATCGCCGGCCGAAACGCCGAGCGTGTTGTTTACCGACTTGAAACGGTCGAGATTGAGATGGATGAGCGCGATCTGATCGTCGGGCTTTCTTGCGGCAAGTGCGGTATCGAGCTGTTCACGGAACCGGATGCGATTGGGCAGGCCGGTGAGGGGATCGTGGTGCGCGAGAAACGCAATGCGTTCGGCCGCCTTTCGATCTTCGGTGATGTCGGCGTGAATGGAGATGTTGCTACCGTCGGGGAGTACGGTGACGACGCTTTGAATGATACGACCGTCATTCATCTCCCATTCGCGGCGACGAATCCGCCCACCATCGGATCTGCTCTCTCGGGCAACTGCTCTCGCCCCAGCTTTCTCAAGGCCGTCGATCTTGGCGATCAGCGAGCCGATCGATGTTCCCGCTCGCGTGTCGTCTACCTCCAGCCCAAATAGTTGCTGGAAGCGAATGTTCGAGACCACGAGCCTTTGGTCCGAATCGAAAATACAGAGGCCAAGCGGCAGGTGATTGAGGACGATTTCGAGAAGGCGGCTCTGTTCGGCCAAGTTTCGGTTCGCCTGGCGATAGGTCTCCAGAACCAGCTTGATCAGGCGCTGCCCGTCGGCCGTGCCGTCTTCCTTGAGGCATGCCGCGCATTGGCGCCTGAAAAGCGCTTCAGCTTCCATAGCCGCTCAACTCCGTCGACCATGAGGGCGCGAGCACGCCGGGGCGAACTGACTGCCTGAATATTGGGATCCCGTGCGACACACGCGACATGCGAAGACATTCCTGAAATGTTTAGAACAAAACAAAAATACAATCTAAGATTGATTTTGCATCATAAAGCCGACGACCATAATCCTTTGGTCGCATTAATATTTGGTTGTCCGCGAAAAAGATATATGGATCACGCTATATTTATATACGCGCATCCATCCGCGCGTGCCGCACCGACTGGCGTCTTGCAGCAAAAAAAGCGCGACTGGTTAAATAGTCAGATTTTGTCAATGATGGTTAATGCGACATTAACAACTTATTGACCGGCCTCGCAAATCAGTTTATCCACCGGCTTAGTTCTGATTTTTCCATATTCGTATTGCGTACAAACAATCATCGGTAATGCGGTGAACGGAGGTTTGTATGAACCGTATTTCGTCTGCAGTTGATACGTCCTATGCGTATCTCGGTACTCTTTCGAGATTGGATTCCAATGGTGACGGCGTGTTGAGCCGTACTGAGCGTGCGGCTGATGAGAAGCCGGGAATCCTTTCCGTTGCAAGCCCGTCCGAGGGCACGCAGGAAGCTCCCAAGCTGTCGAACGGCGTTCTTGCTTTCATGATGGGAGCGCGTCAGTCCGGTGCTCTGAGCTCCGGTTTCGACGGCCAGGCAAACTCGGCCAATGTTCTCTACAAGAACACCTATGGCCAGTATGATCTCGACATCGCGTCCTGATCGCTCGCTCAGCAATAGATCAAAGAAGAAGCCGGCCGGTTGGTCGGCTTTTTCTTTGCGCTCCATGCTGGGAACACCGGCACGCCGCACGCGTTTCTGAAAGAGGGCTCAGAGGAGGGAGACAACATGAAACGGCTTTTATCTCTAGCATTCGCGACCGTTGCGGCCTTGGCGACCGTTGCCGTCGCGCAGGACAAGCAGACCGCGCAGGCGAATTTCGTCGGTGCCGATGGCAAGGACGATGGCCGCGCCACATTGACGGCGGCCGCCGCCGGTGGCGTCTTGATCGAGCTTGAAGTCTCCGGCCTGCCGGCCAACAAATGGGTCGCTTTCCACATCCACGAAACCGGCAAATGCGATGCCGCCAGCCATCATGAATCGGCCGGCAAGCACTTCAATCCCACGAAGGCCGAGCACGGTCTGCTCGCCGCCAAGGGGCCGCACGCCGGCGATATGCCGAACCAATATGTCGGGCAGGACGGCGTGCTGAGAGCACAGGTCTTCGATGGAATGGTGACGCTGGATGGCAAGGAGAACGGCATTCGCGGCCGCGCCCTGATGATCCACGAAAATTCCGATGACTACCGCAGCCAGCCGGCCGGCGATGCCGGCTCCCGGCTTGCTTGCGCCGTCATCAAGTAGCATTCGCTCTGCGATGGCAGTGATAGAGGTGGCCGCCGGATTGGCGGCCACTCTTTTTTACAGGATTGGCAGGCCCTTCTCGTCGAAGCTCGCCTTCACTCGGCCGAGAATCTCTCGGCGCGCATCGTCCCATTCGCCGGTCTTCGCCCAATAGCGCAGCGTCAGAGTGATCTTGTCCGAGGTCACCGCGTCGATATACGTCTTCGGCTGCGGCGATTTCTCCACCCGCGAATCGGCCTTGGCGATATCCGTCAGCGTCTTCATCGCCAGATCGACATCGTCGCCGGCCCGCACATTGATGGTGAGATCGTTCTTGCGCGTCTTCTCGCGGCTGTAATTGGTGATCGGCGTATTCCAGAGCGTCGAGTTCGGCGCCAGCAGATAGAGCCCGTCGGCGGTGCGGAACTCGGTGGCGAACAGCCCGATCTCACGCACGGTCCCGGCGACACTGCCCGTCGCGATATATTCGCCGACCCGGAACGGCCGCAGGATCAGCAGCATGATGCCCGCAGCGATATTCTGCAGCGTACCTTGCAATGCCAGGCCGATGGCCAAACCGGCCGCGCCAAGAGCCGCGATGATCGAGGCCGTCTGCACGCCGAACTGCCCGAGCACGGTGATGAAGACAAGAATCAGCAGCGCGTAGTGCAGGACATTGGTGAAGAAGCGCGCCAGCGTCTCGTCGATCCCACGCACCCGCGAAATGCCCTCGAACGCCCAGCGGCTGACGAAGCTCGCCATCAACCAGCCCAAGACCAGCAGGATCAGCGCGCCGAGGATGGAGAAAGAATATTGGACCGCAAGCGCGCTCGCCTGGCTCAGAGCCGTTCGGGTTGCCACGATTACGTCGGTTGCCTGTTGTTCCATGATCTCGCCAAATATCTGAAATGATTATCGGTTGACCTGCGTAGATGGGACAGAAGGCAGGCGCGTCAACCGTTTAAAACCGTCACGCTTCGTCAAGCGCAAGCACGAACGGCGCGTTTCCATCGGCGTCGGCGCCACGGCCGATCTCCTTGATCGCCTTTACCAGCCGCCCATCGCGGCCAAGCAGTTGGTCGCCGATCTCGATGATCCGCATGTTCGGCGTGGCATAGGGCGAGGCCGCGCGCAGGCGCTGCGCCAGGGCCTCTTCGCTCTGGTTCGGCCTCAGCGACAAGGCCGCGATCACGGCCGCAGCCGGCGAGCGCGATACGCCCATCCAGCAGTGAACGATGAGGGGTGTCGTCTGATCCCACTCAGCGGCAAAGTCGATAATCTCCCGCACATGCGTCTCATCCGGCGCCACGAGATTGCCCGTGCCCTTGAAGGCGATGTCGTTCATGTGGAGCAACAGATGCCGGTGTGCCTGGATGACCGCCGGGCGATGGAAGCTCTGCTCCTTCGCCATCAGGCTGATCATTTCGCGGGCGCGGTGCCGCACTGCCATTTCGGCGATGCGCGCAAGCGGGGTCACGACAATCGAGGTCATGGCTTGCCCCGCAGGCCGTCGATCACGGCGAAGCGCTCGCAGAACAGCCGCTGCGCCTCGATCGCCGGTAGCGGCGTCAACAAGAGCATCTCTTTGGTGATGCCGCGCGGCTGGCCGAAAAGCTTCTGCGCCTCGCTGGCGCTGAAGCCGGCCAGATGTGAGGCCTCGAAATAGGCCGCGATCGTATCGGCCTTCTTGATGTTGTCCTTGAGCTCACGGGACGCATGCGGCGGCAGGCCGAACCGCAGGTGGATCGCCGCTTCAAGCCTTTTCTCGACGGTCTTGTAACCGCCACCGACCACGGATTTGAAGGGCGAGATCATGTCGCCGATCACGTATTCCGGCGCATCATGAAGCAGCGCCATCAGGCACTGGTCTGGCGTCGCCTCGTTCAGCCGCCGGAAGATGTCTTCGACCACGAGGCTGTGCTGCGCGACGGAAAAGGCGTGATCGCCCGATGTCTGCCCGTTCCAGCGGGCAACGCGCGCCAGGCCGTGGGCAATGTCGCTCACCTCGACATCGAGAGGCGAGGGGTCAAGCAGATCGAGCCTGCGCCCGGAAAGCATGCGCTGCCAGGCGCGGGGAGCCTTCGTCGTCAAGCGCTGGCCTCGTCGGAGGCGGCCGGAAAGACGAGCGCGGACCATGCGGGCAGCGCAACCGTCACGGTGACGTCGCCGGCAAGCAGCGGCGTGCCAGAAGACATGGCCTCACCGGCGCGATCGATTCGGACGATAGCCAGCCCGCCATGTCCCGAGACCGAGCCAAGTGTGCCGACAGGCTTGCCGTTGGCAGTGATTTCGGTGCCGGAGGCGGGAAGCGGCTCGGTGCTGCTCACGGTCACGACGCGACGACGCGCCGTTCCCCGGTGCTGCATGCGCGAGACCACTTCCTGGCCGACATAGCAGCCCTTTTTGAACGAGAGCCCGCCGTTCAGGTCCATCAGCACGTCATGCGGAAAGGCGTCCTGAAGCGCGTAGTCGGAGCCGGATACGGCGACGCCATGCGCGGCGCGCAGCGCGTCGTAAAGCGCGACATCGTCGCTGCCGTGCTCGCCCGGACGGCGGAAAACGTCGATGCCAGCCGTGGCGAATCGGCTGTCCCTGAAGCCCTCACTCGAAGCGTCATCCCAGGAGACGGTCACGCCATTGCCCTCTGCGGCAAGTGCAACAGCAGCGCGCAGCTTGTACATCGTCAGCCGCTTCGTCAGCGCCTCGCGCTGGCTCTCGTCCGTCTCGATGATGAAGTCGTCGCCATCGCGCCAGATCATGAAGTCGAACAGGATCTTGCCCTGCGGCGTCAGCAATGCACCGGGACGCGCTTCGGCTGCATCCAGCGACACGATGTCGGTGGTGATGAGGTTCTGCAGAAAGGACTGTGCCTCGGCGCCGCTCACACGGATGAGCGCGCGGTCTTTCAGAAATACGGCTGGCATGGCGCACCTGTCGCGTTGTTATCGCTCAGAAGTATGTCGTCGGAGCGGGGATCGCAAGCATCAGTCGCCGGCGGTGAAGAACTTCCATTTGCCGTCGGCGGTGATGCCGAGGCGATAGAAATTGTAGCCGCCGAATTCCTGCATGTCCGCAAGATCGCCTGCCGTGACGATGCGCAAGAGCTCGACACGCTCGGGCGGCGTCAGCTTCTTCAGGTCCTTCTCAGCGAAGTAGGGCCAGACATACATCTCGTCAGCCGTACCCTGTCCGACATGGACGAAGCCCGTCGAGATGATGTCGAGAATGATCGCCAGGATCTCGTCGCCATCAGGGTCGCCCGAGAGATCCTTCAGGGCGCCGATCGGATCGTCGGTTGCCTCGCCGACGCTGACCTGAGTCTGCGTGGCGCCGGTGCCGAACAGCGGCCGCAGCCGCTCGAGATCGCCGGAGGCGGCCGCTTCGACGATCTGCTCGCGCATGTGGCGAACCGGTTCCGGCACCTTGCTGATGTCGTAGAGAACCTCGACCGGCTTGGAGCTGTCCTGCGCGCCAGGCGTCGTGTCGGGGCTCTGGCCCGCCGGCTTGCTGATCACAGGGCCGGGGGCCGGCACGCCTGACGATGCGTCGGGCGCGCTCGGTGGCTTGTCGGTTGATGTGCCGTCGGAAGCGGTGGGGGTCTTTTGCAGCTCCGACAGCGCAAACGCCGATGGGGCGCTCATCAGGCTGCTGGCACCGAGGCTGATTGCAAGCAAAAGCGGCGCGATCGCGGGCCGCGAAGCATTGTTCATATCGGTGCGCATGGAACTCTCTGTGTTATTGCAGGGTGCGGGTCGGAGAAAACTCACCGGCCAGCATGCGTTCTCGCAACGATTCCAGCAAGGCTTCCGCGTTCTTTTCGCCGTGCAGGCGAATGGTTTCGCGAAGCGCGTGAATGATCGCCGTGTCGGCGATGATCTCGGGTTCGATACCGTCGGCCATGCCGTCGGCCCAGGCTTCGTTATGGTACTCCAGCGCCGCCTGCATCTTTTCGTGGACGATCATGTCGTCGATGTCGTTGAGGCTCGGTTCCATTAGCTTTTCCTCGAACTGCATGCCTTACTGTCTGGTTAACAACACTATCAGCCTTTTCCCAAAACGACACGTCCCCCTGTAAAAAGAGGTTAATTTATCGTTAATTTCCAAAGCGTGACGTAATTTCCGTGGCGAGTGTTGCGCCTTCGTTACGGTAGCGTTCTTCTGCCATGATCGCCGCCGGTGTGCAATCGGTATAAACGGAGGCAAAGGCGCGGTATCCGCGATTGAAGGCCGCCGTCAGTTTCTCTTTCCGTGCGGGCTCATCTTTCGCTTCAGAATCAAGCAGTTGCTGCATTCGCACCCGCCATTCCTCGCCGTTCTGAGCCTTGCAGAGCGTTCTCAGATAATGCACCGACCCGAGCACCTCGGCCAACCGGCCAAGCTTGTCGTCATAGGGAACGGTGACATCCTTCGGCGCGACCGGTTCGTCCGGCGCAACCGCTGTCGGCCCCTGCGCCGAGACAAATGTCGGTATCGCCGTGGAGACGCCAAGAACAACACACAACAAAACGCGGTGAAGGGGAATCATGTGCGTATTGGACACCCTGAAGATGACGGGGACAAGGTGCGGGGTTGCCTTTCCCCTTGCTTATTCCCCTTCCTCATTCCGTGGCTGTCGCCAGCCGTTCGGCGCACTCAAGCACGCTTTGCGGCGTCGGCAGCCGGCGAATCTCATCAACCGTGAACCAACCGAGCGCCGCCGCATCGTCGGCCGCCACGGCAACCGAATCGGCATCTGCCTCGACGCGGAAAACCGAAAGAAAGAAGTGGCTGGTCAGCCGTCCGTCCGCGCCATGCTGTTTCAAATCATAGGTGGCGAAGATCTCGGGGTTGCGGGCACGGATACCCGTCTCCTCCTCGAACTCGCGCAACGCGGTCTGATCCGGCGTTTCCCCAAGCTCCGCCCTGCCGCCCGGAAAGGCGTACATGTCCGCCGATGGCGGATTGCGTCGAAGCACCAGCAGGAAGCGCCCGTCGCGCTCGAGAATCGCGGAAGATGCAGCTGTCAGATTGGAAGTCATCAGAAATGCCGTTTGTTGCTTGCCGGTGATCGCCGTCGCGTGCCTATCTCACTTAGGAAAACTATCTGATCCAAGCGATTCGAAGGCACCTGCCGTGACTTATATCATCTACGCCGCCGCGGCCCTCTTCGAGATTGCCGGTTGCTTCGCTTTCTGGGCATGGCTGCGCATGGGAAAGCCGATCTGGTGGCTGGCGCCCGGCATGGTGTCGCTGGCGCTGTTCGCCTGGCTCCTGACGCTGGTGCCGAGCGAAGCGGCGGGCCGCACCTTCGCGGCCTATGGCGGCATCTATATCGTCGCCTCGCTAATCTGGCTCTGGCTTGTTGAACACCGCGTTCCTGACAGATGGGACATCAGCGGCGCCCTTGTCTGCTTCGCGGGCACCGCGATCATCCTCTTCGCGCCGAGAGGTTGATGCGAGGATCGCCATACCTAACCGGTCCTTGACCCTGAGAGGGCAGGGTGCAAATAGATTGGCATGTGTGGACGCTACGCCCTGACCATATCCCCCGAGGAGCTGAAGGAAGTTCTGGGTATCCTCGACCTTGAGGATTTCCCCGCGCGCTTCAACATCGCGCCGACTCAGCCGATCCTGGTGGTTGTTTCAGGTGAGGGACAGGAGCGGGGAAGCAACCTGCCGGACCGCCGGGCGCTTCTCGTTCGCTGGGGCTTCACGCCCGGCTGGGTGAAAGACCCCAAGGCATTTCCGCTTCTCATCAACGCCCGCTCGGAAACGGCGATCGGCAAGGCATCGTTCCGCGCCGCCATGCGCCATCGCCGCGTGCTTATTCCAGCCTCCGGCTTCTACGAATGGCATCGCCCTTCGAAGCAGAGCGGCGAGAAATCGCAGGCCTATTGGATCAAGCCGCGCCACGGCGGCGTGGTCGCCTTTGCAGGGCTCATGGAAACATGGTCCTCGGCCGATGGTTCCGAAGTGGATACGGGCGCGATCCTCACGACATCAGCCAACGCCGCGATCTCCCCGATCCACGACCGCATGCCTGTCGTCATCAAGCCCGAGGATTTCACCCGTTGGCTCGATTGCAAGACCCAGGAACCGCGCGAGGTGGCCGATCTCATGCGGCCGGTCGAGGAAGATTTCTTCGAGGCGATACCGGTCTCCGACAAGGTCAACAAGGTGGCCAACATGGGCGAGGACCTGCAGACACCGGTGCCGCTGGAAAAGCCGCTGCCGCCCGCTGACAAGAAAAAGCCGGATGACGGCCAGCTCAGCTTCTTCTGATTCTATATTCCCACCGCAGTCACATCCGGAAAATCACATGTTCTCCATTTCGGCCGCGCTCTCCGGTCTCTTCCTCGGCGCTTCCCTCATCATCGCCATCGGCGCCCAGAACGCATTCATTCTGAGGCAGGGATTGCTGCGCTCGCATGTCTTCATCCTGTGCCTGATCTGCGCCCTGTCGGATGCGCTGCTGATTGCAGCAGGCGTCGCCGGTCTCGGCACGCTCGTCTCGCAATCGCCGACGCTGATTACCGTCGTCAGCCTCGGAGGCATGCTGTTTCTCGGCACTTACTCGTTCATGGCATTCCGGCGCGCGCTTCACCCCGGCGCCATCGAGGCGGGAACGCCGGAGCCGTTGGGGCTGAAGGCGGCGGTGGCCACGTGCCTGGCCTTCACTTTCCTCAATCCGCACGTCTATCTCGACACGGTCGTTCTGCTCGGCAGCCTGTCTGCCGCCTATCACGGTGCGGATCGCCTGGCTTATGGCCTCGGGGCCGCGGCTGCGTCATTCATCTGGTTTTTCGGTCTGGGCTACGGTGCGCGTCTGCTGCAACCGGTCTTTGCCAAACCCGCCGCATGGCGGGTTCTCGACGTGCTCATCGGCATCGTCATGGCGCTTCTGGCCATCAGCCTCGGCGCCCGTGTCCTGACGTCGTGATCAGGCGATCTTCTTCGCGAGTGCCGGCTTCTTCAGCATCAGCGCCGCAGCCAGAACTGCCTTCAGGCCGAGCGGGCGGTAGTGCGCGCTGAGATCGGTCTTTGCAGGCTGTTCCACATTCGTCTTCTTCGGGGTCACGTTACTCTCCTTAACTTCTGTCCCTAGACTCTTATATTTATTGCTCTTTTGCCCGAAATAGCGACAAAATGGAGGCAAGACACATCATGATTTGTGTCGCCAAACCATAATTCGCGAGGCTTGAGCGGAGCGGGACAGGTCAGGATTGCTGGGGAATCGTCAGATGTGACGGCCGATATCGTCTTCGCCGACGCCCGGCTCTTCGATCGTCAGCGTCCCGTATTTGCGCTTCCATTTGCGAGCGCCGAACGGCAGCGTGCAGAGGTAGACCACGGCGGTGAGCGACATGACTTCCCAGGTGAAACTGGAGAGCATGGCGACGTAAAGCACCACGCCAAGCATCATCGGTAGCACCAGATCACGCCGAAGCTTGGTGCCCTCGGACTTGCCGGACCACACCGGCAGGCGGCTGATGAGCAGGAAGGCGATGAGTACCGTGTAGGCGGCCGAGAGATAGCCGAAGGTCTTGTCGGTGGTCATCCCGAGGAAGCCGAGATAGACCGGCAGAAGCACCAGCATGGCGCCGGCAGGCGCGGGCACGCCGACGAAATATTCAGACTGCCAGCTCGCCTTGTTCTCGCGCTCAGACATCACATTGAAGCGCGCCAGCCGCAGGCCGGCAGCGATGGCATAGATGAGAGCTGCGATCCAGCCGAGCGAGCGCGCCTGATCCAGCGCGAAGACATAGACGACCAGCGCCGGTGCAACGCCGAAATTGACGATATCCGCCAGCGAATCCATCTGCGCGCCGAACTTCGACGTCGCCTTCATCAGTCGCGCGACGCGCCCATCGATGCCATCGAGGAAGGCGGCGACCAGAACCATGCCGACGGCTAGCTCGTAGCGGTTTTCGAAGGCGAGCCGAATGCCGGTCAGGCCGGCGCAGATGGCAAGGATGGTGATCAGGTTGGGAACGACCAGCCGCAATGGAATCTCGCGAAGCCGAGGACCACGACCCGAATCATCGGGTGGGCCATTGGGTTCGAAAGGCGGGAAGGGCGTTTCCATGATCGCGCTCCTAGTGGTTCTCAGGCGCGGCGGCTGACGACAGGGCCCTTGGCGGAGCCGAATTCGGCCAGCACCGTTTCGCCCGCGATGGCCGTCTGGCCGAGCGTGACGCGCGGCTGCGCGCCCTCGGGAAGGAAGATGTCGAGGCGCGAGCCGAAGCGGATCAGGCCGAAGCGCTCGCCGGCATCCAGCGGTTCATTGGCGTTGGCCCAGCAGAGAATGCGGCGCGCCACGAGGCCGGCGATCTGCACCACGCCGATCTGGCCATGGGCGGTTTCGATGACGAGGCCGTTGCGCTCATTGTCTTCGCTGGCCTTGTCGAGCTCGGCGTTGACGAAGCTTCCCGAGCGATAGTTGACGCTGACGATGCGACCGCGCATCGGCGCGCGGTTCACATGGCAGTTGAAGACGTTCATGAAGACGGAGATGCGCAGCATCGGGGCCGAGCCGAGATTGAGCTCCGCCGGCGGCACGACCAACTGCACGGACGATACCTTGCCGTCTGCGGGCGAGATCACCAGATCGTCGTCCTGCGGCGTCATGCGCTCCGGATCACGGAAGAAATAGGCGCACCACAGCGTCAGGATCAGGCCGATCCAGAACAGCGGCTTGAAGATCCAGCCGAGAATGAGGGAGGCCACGAAGAAGGCCGCGATGAAGGGATAACCTTCCTTGTGCACCGGAACGATCGTGTTGCGTACCGTATTGAACAAGCTCATGTATGCCGCTCTCCTAGCGTTTTCGTCTCCGCTGGTTACAGGGAAACACTCTTGGGGGCAATGCCGATGCCCTCTCATGCACATCTAAGCTTGCTGATGAACGGCAAGCGTCTGCGGGCTTAGGTTGCCGGTGCCAGCCGATTGACCACGCCGAGATCGTCGTTCTCGCGCACCTGCTTCAGATGTTCCTCGGCCTGTGTCGCCTCGCGCTGGCGGCTCCACATCGAGGCGTAGAGGCCGTTCTTCAGCAATAGCTCCGCATGGGTGCCACGCTCGGCGATCTCGCCGGCCTTCAAGACGATGATCTCGTCGGCGCCGATCACGGTCGAAAGACGGTGGGCGATGACCAGCGTCGTGCGGTTCTTGGAGACGACGTCGAGCGCGGTCTGGATCTCGCGTTCCGTCGTGGTGTCGAGCGCCGATGTCGCCTCGTCGAGGATGAGGATTGGCGGGGCCTTCAGGATCGTGCGGGCAATGGCCACGCGCTGCTTCTCGCCGCCCGAAAGCTTCAACCCGCGCTCGCCGACCATGGTGTTGAAGCCTTCCGGCAGAAGGTCGATGAAGTGGGCGATCTGCGCGATCTCGGCCGCGGTCTTGACCTCGGCTTCGGTGGCCGACGGCCGGCCGTAGCGGATGTTGTAGGCAACGGTGTCGTTGAAGAGCACGGTATCCTGCGGCACCATGCCGATCGCGGTGCGCAGGCTCTTCTGCGTGACCCCACGCACGTCCTGGCCGTCGACGGTGATCGACCCGCTCTGGATGTCATAGAAGCGATAGAGCAGCCGCGACATGGTCGACTTGCCGGCCCCCGACGGCCCGACGATCGCCACCGTTTTCCCAGCAGGCACGTCGAACGAGATGCCCTTCAGGATCGGGCGGGCCGGGTCGTAGGCGAAATGCACGTCCTTGAACGAGATGGCGCCTTGCTCGATGTTCAGCGGCTTGGCATCGGGTGCATCCTTCACCTCGGCCTGCACTTCGAGCAGATCGAACATCTGCTCGATATCAGTCAGGCCCTGGCGGATTTCGCGGTACACGAAGCCGATGAAATTGAGCGGCACCGAGAGCTGCAGCAGCATGGCGTTGACGAAGACGAAGTCGCCGACGGTCTGCTCGCCGCGCTGTACGGCCAGCGCCGAGAGAATGAGCATCACGGTCGTGCCGAGGCCGAAGATCACGCCCTGGCCGAAGTTGAGCCAGCCGAGCGACGTCCAGACGCTGGTCGCCGCCTTCTCGTAACGCGCCATCGACGTATCGAAGCGCTTGGCTTCCATGTCCTCGTTGCCGAAATATTTGACCGTCTCGAAGTTCAGAAGCGAATCGATCGCCTTGGTGTTGGCGTCGGTATCGCTGTCGTTCATCGTCTTGCGGATGGAGATGCGCCAGTCGCTGGCGCGGATGGTGAACCAGATATAGGCCCAGACGGTGAAGGCCGTGACTGCGAGGTAGGAGAAGCCGTAGCCCCACCAGAAGATGATGGCGGTGAGCAGGAATTCGATCAGTGTCGGCACGGAGTTCAGGATCGTGAAGCGCACGATCGTCTCGATGCCCTTCGTGCCGCGCTCGATGATCCGCGACAGCCCGCCCGTCTTGCGTTCCAGGTGAAAGCGCAGCGACAACTCGTGCATATGCACGAAGGTCTTGTAGGCAAGCTGGCGCACCGCATACTGGCCGACGCTCGCAAACAGCGCGTCGCGCAGCTGGTTCAGGGCCAGCTGGATCAGCCGGGTGAGGTTATAGGCGATGACGAGCGCGATGGCACCGACGAGAAGATCAGGCACCTTGCCCGGAAGGTCAGACTTGCCGTTCAGCGCATCCGTCGACCACTTGAAGAAATATGGCACGAGCAGCAGCACGAACTTCGACACCAGCAGGTAAACCGATGCCCAGACGACCCGCATCTTCAGATCGCCGCGCCCCGTCGGCCACATGTAGGGCCAGAGATTGAAGAGGGTCCGCAACAGATTGGAGTCTGAAACTGTCTTGCCGTTTGCCATGCATGTCTCCGGCCCGCGTCAGGCCCTGGAAGTGTCGGGTTGCCGGCAAAGAGGGGAAGGGCGCAACGCAAAGTCGCCGCCTGACATGATCGCCGTCAACGCCAAATAGGGTTGCGGGCGGAGCAATACAACAGAAGAAGATCAAAGGAAAAGAGAGGCCGGCAATCATATCGATGCCGGCCCCGGTAATCTTCAATATTCTTGTCTGTCCTAGAGATGCTCGCCCGAAAGACGCTTGCGGTGCATCTCTTCTGCGTTTGGCAAGGCGTCCTTCGGAAGGCCGAAGACCTGGCCCGGCAGAATGCGGTCGGGATTGACGATCTTGTCCTCGTTGGCGACGTAGATCGTCGTGTAGCGCACGCCCGCGCCATAGATGCGGCGCGAGATCTGCCACAGCGTATCGCCACGGCGAATGATCACGGTTTCCTTGCTTTCCTGCAGCGGCGCCTGCTCGATGGTTGCGGGACCGGCATCGCCGCTAGCAACCTCGTTTGCAGGGGCAGCCGGTGCCGCGGGTGCAGCCGGCGGTGCCGTCATATCGGCCACCATCTGACCGAGCTTGGCGAGTGCGGCGCCGACCGAGCTGGCGTCGCGCGGCAGCGATTGCAGCAGCTTCAGCGCATCGCTTGCCTTCATCGAAGCGGTGGTGACCCGCTCCTTGAAGTCGGTTGTCGCATCGGCAGCTGCACGGAAATCGACGATCGACTTCAGCGCGAACTCGTTGGCCGAGCGGGCGGCGGCGAGCTGCTCGTTGCCGGGCACCTTGCCGTCGCTGAACAGGCCGCTCAGAAGCGCGAATGCCTTGGCCGCATCGTTCTTCAGCTTGCCGAGCGCGCCTTCGTCGAGCGAGACCATCGGCGTCGCCGCGTTGCCCGTGGGCGTGCCGGACTGCGCCGCCACCGTGACCTGGTTGCCTTCAGGGCGGTTGAAGTTGACCGAAGCGCGAACCAGCACCTTGCCGGCCGCATCGACGACGTCGACGCGAATCTTGTGGTCGCCGACGGCAAGCGGCATCACGCCGTCGATGACGAAGTGTCCATCCGCGCCGGCCTTGGCCTTGCCGATCAGCTTGTCGTCGGCATAGCCGAACACGTTGGCCTGAGGCTTCGCGGTGCCGGCGACGAAGATCTTGTCGCCTTCGATTTCGACGGCATTGACACGGACATCAGCCGGTGCGGCTGCCATAGCCGGGGCGGTTGCCGTCTCTGATGTCGCTGGAGCCTGTGCCTGCGGCGCTGCCGAGGCCTGGTCGGTCGCGGCAGTGTCGTTGGCGGCTGCCGGAGGCGTTACACCGGGAGCGGTGATGATGCGGCTGGCGGCACCCGGCTTGGAGACCATGGCGAGCAGCTGCGATGCATTGCCGTCCTTGGGGATCGAAATCGTGGCGATCTCTTCCGAGGTCGTGACCTTGCCGTCCTTGGCAGTCGCGCGAAGCTGCAGCTGGTGGTCGCCGGCGGCAAGCGGATTGTCGAGAACCGCGACGAAATCGCCATTGTCGCCGACATCCGTACCCATCAGCACCTTGTCGCCATCGAGGATTTCAAGCTTGCTGTTCGGCTCGGCGGAACCGGCGATGACGGTGGAGCCGTCTGGCTCGACGCGCAATACATCGAAGGTCGGCAGCTTCGGACCTTCGGCAACCGGCGCGGCCGCGTTGTCCTGCGTCTGAGGTGCCGCGGGCTCCGGCGCGCCCGTTAGGGCCGCTTCGGCACGTGCAATCGCGGCTGCTGCGTCGGCGATGTTTTCGGGCAGCGACTGGATGATGGAGAGCGCCTTGGCGGCGCCGGCCTTGGCCTTGTCGATCGCAGCCGTGGTGATCGGGTTGGTACCCTCGGGGGTCGCGAAATCGGCGAGTGCCTGAAGCGCGCCGATCGTCTTCGTCTTGGCGCTTGCGAAAACGTCGTCCGTCGGGCCCTTGCCGTCGGCAAACAGCGCCTTAAGTTCGCCAAGTGCCTGTCCGGCTGCCGTCGTCAGGCCGCCGAGCTTCTGAGCGGTCGCGGCATCGTCGGGCGCCGACGGACGCGAGGTCTTGGCGGATTCGGTTACGGTTTTCTTGACCTCGGAGCTTGCCTGATTGATTGCGTCACCGACCTTGCCGGCATCGCCACCGATACGGGGCATGACGACAAAGACCATCAACAGAATTGCGATTACAAGCACTGCAAGGGCCAGCAAGCCGGCACGGTTTTTCATCATCAGGTCTCCCCAAGCGGCAATCTTGCCAGACTTCCTGAAATTGCTAGCGATTCCCGTTGCTTTGCACAAGCAGTCAAAGTAGCCGGGCAAATGTAAGATGTATGTTTTCCGTCATTTTTCTTGACTGGACCCAGAGAGAATAGTTGTTTGCTCCCATGACAGATCAATCTCATTCCATTCGCTCCATCTGTGTCTATTGCGGTTCGCGCCCCGGCAGCGACCCAAGCCACATGGCCGCCGGCCGCGCGCTAGGCAAGGAGATCGCCGATTACGGCCTGCGCCTGATCTATGGCGGCGGCACCAAGGGGATCATGGGGGCGGTTGCGAGCGGTACGCTCTCGAACGGCGGTCAGGTGACCGGCATCATTCCCGAATTCCTGATCGACATGGAGGCGACCCGCCACTCCCTCGGCCAGCTCAACGAGTTGATTGTAACGCCTGACATGCATGCGCGCAAACACACGATGTTCGAGCGCTCGGATGCCTTCGTGGCGCTTCCGGGCGGCATCGGCACGCTGGAGGAAATCATCGAGATCATGACCTGGGCGCAGCTCGGCCGTCACGAGAAGCCGATGATCTTCGCCAACATCAACGGCTTCTGGGACCCGATGATGGAGCTCCTGCGCCACATGACGGACGAGGGCTTCATCCACACCGCCCACCGGGTGCAGCCGCTGGTCATCGACTCTATCGAAGAGATCATCCCGGCGATCATGGCGCAGGCCGCCGAAGTCGCGAGCGACCGCGACGGCGAGGAAGCCGTTATCTCGAAATTGTAATAAGCGGGGGCTTATCGCCCCCGACTGCCTCTCAGCATCGACCACGTATAGAGGAAAAGTCCCGCCCAGATCAGCGGGAAGGCAATCATGCGCGCGGTGCCGAGCGGCTCCTTGAAGATGAAGACGGCGATCAGGAAGATCATCGTTGGCGCAATATATTGCATGATGCCTATCGTCGAGAGCTTCAGGAGCTTGGCGCCGTTGGCATAGATCATCAGCGGGACAGCAGTGATCAAACCACAGCCGAGCAGAAGCGCGGTATCCGCCCAGCCCGTGCGGTAGAAATGGCCGGCTCCGCTGCCGAATTCCAGGTAGAGGACGTAGAAGAGGGCCGGGACGCTGAGGATCAGCACCTCAAGGAAGAACCCCTGGTTCGGTCCGAGCGGCAAGGTCTTGCGAAACAGCGCGTAGAGACCCCAGGAGATGGTCAGCGTCAGCGAAATCCACGGAATGCCGCCGCTATCGACCGCGAGCACGACGACGGCGAGACCCGCCAGCACGATCGCGCCGATCTGCGCCGGCCGCAACTTCTCTTTGAGCACCACCGCGCCGAGGAAGATACTGAACAGCGGATTGATGAAATAGCCGAGTGCGGCATCCAGCGAATGCCCGGCGCCGATCGCCCAGACATAGGTCCCCCAGTTGACCGTGATCAGCGATGCCGTGAGTGCGGCCATCGCCAGCATGCGCGGAGAGCGCAGCGCGATGCGAATATCCTGCGTGCGGCCGAGCACGATGAGCACGATGCCGGCAAGCGGCAGCGACCAGAGGATGCGATGCGCGATCACCTCTGCCGGAGAGATATGTGCGACTGCCTTCATGTAGATCGGCAGGAAGCCCCAGAGCAGATAGGCCGTAAGCGCGAAGGCGAAGCCACGCGGACTGTCCTCGTTTTTCACGAGGGGAATGCTTGCATCGGCAGACATTGGGTGTTTCCATTGGTTCTTATGATTGGCACCCGATTAGCGCAAAGGCCGTGAATAGGCCAATTCATTTCATTGAAGCGATATTCGCTATTGCTGAATTATCAGGATGCAACCGTGGATCAAGCCGAGCTGAAAATCTGCCGCCGTGCTTATGCCGTGCAAATGCTGGCCAAAGCGGGTGTCGATCGGGATGAAGACCTGCTGAACGCGTTCTCCACCGTGTCGCGCGAGGATTTCCTGGGGCCGCCGCCGTGGAAGATGCGGGACGGGAAGCGTTACGTCGAGGTACCCTCAAGCGATCCTGTCGTTCTCTACCAGGACCTGCTCTTCGCGCTGCAGGCCGATCGCCAGGTCAACAATGGCAGCCCGAGCCTGCACGCAGGCGCCTTGCACCGACTGGCGCTGCGCAAGGGCGAAACGGTCTGCCACATCGGCGCTGGCAGCGGCTATTATACCGCCATCATCGCCGAAATCGTCGGCGAGACCGGCCGTGTGGTGGCCGTCGAGTTCGATGCGGAGCTGGCGCGCGACGCCAGGCGCAATCTTGAGCGATATGCAAATGTCGAGGTCGTTCAAGGAGACGGTCTCGAATGGCCTCGCGAGCCTGCGGATGCCGTCTACGTGAACTTCGCGCTGCACCACCCCGCCGAACCCTGGATCGACAAGCTCGCGACAGGTGGGCGCCTGCTGTTTCCGCTTGGCACGCCCGCCATGGGTGCCGAAGGCCGCTTGCTCGGCGTCACGTCGCAGGCCGCCTTCTTCCTCATCGGCAGGGAGGGGGATGAATTGAGCGCCCGCTTCCTGCAGCCGGTCAATTTCGTCTGGGGCGAGGGGATCTCGGGCGAACTCTCGACCTACGCCGCGCTCGATCGCGCCTTCCACGCCGGCGGGCTCAACCGCATTCACGCGCTGCGCTGGAATGCGGTCAAGACCGAGCAGGAGTGGTACTCGCAAGAGCGCTGGGGCCTCGTCATGGCCGCGCTTCATTGAGCGTTCCTATTCGGCCGCGATCTTGCCCGCCAGCTGTCGGTTCTTCATCAGCTTGTAGATGACCGAATCCATCAGCGCCTGGAACGAGGCGTCGATGATGTTCTCCGACACGCCGACCGTCCACCAGCGCACGCCGTCGCTGTCGGTGGATTCGATGAGCACGCGGGTAATCGCTTCCGTGCCGCCATTGAGAATACGCACCTTGAAGTCGGCAAGAACCAGATCGTCGATTTCGTGCTGGTACTTGCCGAAATCCTTGCGCAGCGCGAGGTCGAGCGCGTTGACCGGGCCATCGCCTTCCGCAACCGACATGATGGTCTGGCCATCGACGCCGAGCTTCACGACTGCCTCTGAAACGATCTTCACCTTGCCATGCGAATCGAAGCGCCGCTCGACCATCACCCGGAAACCCTCGACCGAGAAGAACTCGGGGATCGTGCCGAGCGTGCGGCGGGCGAGCAACTCGAAGCTGGCATCCGCACCTTCATAGGCGTAGCCGGAGGCCTCGCGCTCCTTGACGAGCGAGATCAGCCGGTCGAGCTTCGGGTCGTCCTTGCCCACCTCGATGCCGCGACGCTTCAGCGCGTTGATGAAATTCGCCTTGCCACCCTGGTCCGACACCATGACCTTGCGGAAGTTGCCGACGCTCTCGGGCGTCACATGCTCGTAGGTGCGCGGGTCCTTCAGGAGCGCGGAAGCATGGATGCCGGCCTTGGTCGCGAAGGCGGATGCGCCGACATAGGGCATCTGGTGATCGGGCGAACGGTTCAGCAGTTCGTCGAAAGCATGCGACAGCCGCGTCAGGTTGAGAAGACGTTCGGGGTCGATGGCGGTCGTGAAGCGTGAGGAGTAAGTCTCCTTCAGCGCCAGCGTCGGGATCAGCGTCACCAGATTGGCATTGCCGCAGCGCTCGCCGATGCCGTTGAGGGTGCCCTGGATCTGCCGTACGCCGGCCTCGACTGCGGCCAGCGAATTGGCGACCGCCTGGCCGGTATCATTGTGGGCATGGATGCCAAGACAGTGCCCGGGAACGCCGGATGCGATCACCGCCTCGACGATCGCGCGGATCTCGGGCGGCTGCGTGCCGCCGTTGGTGTCGCAAAGCACGACCCACCGCGCGCCGGCATCATGGGCCGCCTTGGCGCAGGCGAGCGCATACTGAGGGTTGGCCTTGTAGCCGTCGAAGAAATGCTCGCAATCGACCATCGCCTCCTTGCCCGCCGCGACCACGGCGTTGACGCTTTCCGAGATGCTCTCGAGGTTCTCCTCGTTGGAACAGCCGAGCGCGACCTTGACGTGATAGTCCCAGCTCTTGGCGACGAGACAGACCGCGTCGCTCTTTGCCTGCAGGAGACCGGTGAGCCCCGGATCGTTAGAAGCCGAAACGCCCGCGCGCTTGGTCATGCCGAAGGCGACGAAGGAGGCGTTGCGGGTGCGCTTTTCGTTAAAGAAAGCCGTATCCGTCGGGTTGGCACCCGGATATCCGCCCTCGATATAGTCCAGCCCGAACTCGTCGAGCATGGTGGCGATGGCGATCTTGTCCTCGACGGAAAAATCGATGCCCGGCGTCTGCTGTCCGTCGCGCAGCGTGGTGTCGAAGAGATAGATACGGTCTTTCATGTCTGTTCCTCCCGGTGGCCGGGTGTGTTGTAAAGTTCAGCGTTGTGCGGAAGCCCCCTCATCCGGCTGCCGCCACCTTCTCCCCGTGGGGGAGAAGAGACTCGTTGATATCCCTCGCTCATCGAGCGACGGTACCGTTGGAGCGACGTCGGTGCATCACGTCTCTTCTCCCCAACGGGGAGAAGGTGCCGGCAGGCGGATGAGGGGCCGCGGGCACAGTTGCCTCAGCTCCTCACCCGCAGTTCCCTCAGTTCTTCCCCGCAAACATATCCGTCGCCCGGATCAGCCTGTCGAGAATCCCCGGCTCCGAGTAAGCATGTCCCGCACCCTCGATCAGGTGAAAATCCGCCTTCGGCCAGGCCTTGTGCAGCGCCCAGGCATATTTGGCCGGGCAGGGCATGTCGTAGCGGCCGTGGACGATGAGGCCGGGAATATCCTTCAGCTTGTGGGCGTCGCGGAGAAGCTGGCCCTCTTCCATCCAGCCGGCATTGACGAAGAAGTGGTTCTCGATGCGCGCAAAGGCATAGGCGAACTCGGCGTCTTCGAACTTGCCGCTGGTCGAAGGCTCCGGCATCAGCGTAATCGTCTCGCCTTCCCAGATGCTCCAGGCCTTCGCCGCTTCCAGCCGCACCGCCTTGTCCTCATGGGTCAACCGGCGGTGATAGGCGTGCATCATCTCATGCCGCTCGTTCTCAGGGATCGGCGCGATGAAGCGCTCCCACTTGTCGGGAAACATTTCGGAGACGCCGAACTGATAGTACCAGTCGAGCTCGGCCCTAGTCAGCGTATAGATCCCGCGCACGATCAGTTCCGATACGCGCTCCGGATACTTCTCGGCATAGGCGAGCGCCAGCGTCGATCCCCAGGAGCCGCCGAATACCTGCCATTTTTCGGCGCCGGCCATCTCGCGCAGCCGCTCGATGTCTGAAACGAGGTGCCAGGTGGTGTTGGCATTGAGATCGGCATGCGGCGTCGAGCGGCCGCAGCCGCGCTGGTCGAACAGCGTCACGTCATAGAGCGCGGGATCGAACAGCCGGCGATGGCTCGGCGCGATGCCGCCGCCGGGGCCGCCATGCAGGAACACGGCTGGCTTCGCGCCAGGCGTGCCCGAGCGTTCCCAATAGATCACATGCCCGTCGCCGACATCGAGATGGCCCGATGCATAGGGTTCGATTTCGGGATAGAGCGTTCGGAGAACTTCGGTCATATTTTCACGCCTTGGGCTGGCCAGATATTGGTATCGTGATCGGGGTGCTGAAAGGAGATGATCGCCTCCTGCCGCGCGTAGAAATCGGGGTCCTTGTGCACAGGCTGGTCGAAGATCGTCTCGACCCAGGGGGTGCGCGCCTCGTAGTTCACCTGGACCTGCGGTGCGAGATCGCTGCGGTCGTCGAAAGTGCCGATCGCAAGCTCAAGCCCGCCAGGATGCCTGTAGATCATCGGCGTGCCGCAATCCTTGCAGAAGCCGCGCTCGATATTGACGGAAGACTGGAAATAGCTCGGCGCCCCGCGCGTCCACTCCATGCCTTCTTCAGGTGTCGTCACCAGCGCCGAGAAGAACCCGCCGAACTGCTTCTGGCACATGCGGCAATGGCAGATCGACGGTCGCCCGAGCTTGCCCGAGATACGAAAACGCACTGCGCCGCATTGGCATCCGCCGGTTCGGATGGGTTCGCTCATGATGATGCTCCAGATGGCCATTCGGCCGTGTCGTGGTCGGGGTGTTGGTAGGAAACGAGATCGAGCACGAAAGGTGCTGCCTCGGCATCGTCTTCGGTCACCCGCGCCGGCAGTTCGTGCAGGTGGTCGACGAAATCGATCTTGCGCTCGGTGCCGAACTGGATAATGGGCGGCAGCGCCGAGGGATCGTCGAAGGCACCGGCGGCAATCGCAATCCCATCCGGCGCCTCATAGGTGAGCGGCGTGCCGCAATCAGCGCAGAAGCCGCGCTCGACGACGTTGGACGATTGAAACCGCTTCCGCTCGCCCCGCGTCCATTCAAGCTCGGCGCCACGCACCGATACCAGCGGCGCATAGTAGGCACCGAAGGCCTTCTGGCACATGCGGCAATGACAGATCGAGGAGTCCTTGAGCGTCCCCCGGACCCGGAAACGGATCGCGCCGCACTGGCAGCCGCCGGTGTAGGTTGAGGTCATGAGCTGTGCCTTCCTATGATTGTCAGGATATGCAGGCAGACATTGTCGATGTCGTGCAGGACGTCGTCGTTCCAGAAGCGCAGAACTGTCCAGTCGTCCGCTTCGAGGCGATGTGTCCTCGCTTCGTCATGCTCAGCGTTCGGTTCGCGCGCATGTTGCGAGCCATCGATCTCGATGATCAGCCGATGTTGGGGGCAGGCGAAATCGACGATGAAGCCTGCGACCGGGACCTGTCTGCGAAAGCCGAGGCCCATCAGCCTGTGGGCGCGCAGTTCGTTCCAGAGCTTCAGTTCAGCTTCGGTCAGCGCCTTGCGCATGCGCTTGGCATTGGCCCGGCGCTGCGGGGGAACGGGGGCATGGGTCATCGCATGCTCCTTCGTTAGCGCAGGGGGCGTGTTACCCCCCTCTGTCCTGCCGGACATCTCCCCCACAAGGGGGGAGATCGGATAGTAGCGATCGCTCGTCCCTACGCAACGTTGAGTGAACTCGAAGCGTTGATGGCTGGGCGATGCGGCCACGCCCAGCCGATCTCCCCCCTTGTGGGGGAGATGCCCGGCAGGGCAGAGGGGGGTATCGCGGGCCGCAGCGCTGACCATGACTACCGCTTCACCTCCCAAGTCGTCACCCGCTCGCCGGTCACCGCATCCTTGCCGTCCTTCAGTTGCACGCCCCCGGCCAGCAGCGTGTCGCGGATCTTGTCGGCCTCGGCGAAGTTCTTGGCCTTCAGCAGTTCCAACCGCGCCTTCACGCGCCGGTCGATCTCGATCGCCACCGCCTCATCGATCTCCGCCATCTCGGGCAAAAGACCGAGCAGGGCGGCACTGGCGGCGTAGGTCGGCAGCAGCGATTTGTCGGCGTTGGCTTCCTGTGCCAGCGCATGCAGCGCCTGCACGGCAGCCACCGTGTTGAGATCGTCGCGGAGCGCGCCGAGGACCGCCTCAGACGGTGCGGCGTCGCCGGCGTCCGCCGCCGGCCACTTTGCCAGCAGGCGTTCGGCCTCTTCCAGGCGCTTGACCGAAAAATCGATCGGCTCGCGGTAATGCGTCATCAGCATGGCAAGACGCAGCACCGCGCCCGGCCATTTGCGGCCGCCGAATTTCTCAGTTGCCAGCAATTCATTGATGGTGATGAAGTTGCCTTCCGACTTCGACATCTTGCGGCCTTCGACCTGCACGAAGCCGTTGTGCATCCACACATTCGCCATCACCTCGGTGCCATGCGCGCAGCGCGACTGGGCGATCTCGTTTTCATGGTGCGGGAAGATCAGGTCGAGCCCGCCGCCATGGATATCGAAGATGTCGCCGAGATAGCGCTGGCTCATCGCCGAGCACTCGATGTGCCAGCCGGGACGGCCGCGACCCCAGGGGCTTTCCCAGCCGGGCTCACTGTCGCTGGAGGCCTTCCAGAGAACGAAGTCGCCGGGGTTCTTCTTGTGCGCGTCGACCGCGATGCGGGCGCCCGCCTGCTGCTCGTCGAGCGGGCGCTTGGAAAGCTGTCCGTAGTCGGCCATCGACTTGGTGTCGAACAACACCTCGCCCTCGGCCTCATAGGCGTGCCCACGCGCAATCAACCGCCCGATGATCTCAATCATCTGCGCGATATTGTCGGTGGCGCGCGGCTCCACCGATGGCTCGAGGCAACCGAGTGCCGCCACGTCTTCGTGGAACTGCCGCGCCGTCTTCTCGGTCACCGCATGGATCGCGTCGTTGAGCGAAAGGCTCGGATGATCGCGCAACGCGCGGGCGTTGATCTTGTCGTCGACGTCGGTGATGTTGCGCGCATAGGTGACGTGGTCGTCGCCATAGACATGCTTCAGCAGCCGAAACAGAACGTCGAAGACGATGACGGGGCGGGCATTGCCGATATGGGCGAAGTCATAGACGGTCGGGCCGCAGACATACATGCGCACATTGTCGGCGTCGATCGGTGCGAAGCCCGTCCGTTCGCGCGTCAGCGTGTTGTACAGCTTGAGTTCCGGCGTCTTCGATCCCGACTGGCCGTTCATGTCTATTCTCCCAAAATGCCATAATCCGAAAAACAACGTATCGCGACCGGCGGGCCGGGGCGTTTGTCATCTTGGCGTATTGGGAGACGAAAACGGCCAGGCCAGCGAGCGCGCTAGCGAATAATCTTCCGGCAGATGATGCAGGTAACCGTCTTCATGGCGGGTTTTATGGCCCGGCTTCGGGCGTTGGTCAAGGGGGTGAGACGCGGTCGGGCGTAGCCCGAGCAATCGATCCAGCGAATCGATTGCAGCGTCGAACGCCCGGAGCGCAAGCGAAGGGCCGGGCGGTCACGACATCGCTCAGGCCCGCCCTATATCAGACAACAACGCCGGGCAAAGTGGAGCCACCATTGAAGCGAATAAACCAGGCAGTGCTTGCCGCCGTCCTTCTGGCTGTCGCTTCAGCCGCCTATCTGGCATACCATCGCGCCATGGCCCCTTTCTCACCACCCTCGCTTGCCGATTATCCGATCCAGGGCATCGATATCAGCCACCATCAGGGCGCGATCGATTGGAATGCGCTGGCCGCGCAGCCGAATGTCCGCTTTGCCATCATGAAGGCGACGGAAGGCGGGGATCATCGCGACACCCGCTTTGCCGAGAACTGGCAGGCGGCGAAGAATGCGGGCATCGTCAGGGGCGCCTATCACTTCTTCACCTTCTGCCGCCCCGGCCGCGATCAGGCGCAAAACGTGCTGGCGACGGTGCCTTCCGAACAGGGAACGCTTCCGCTTGCCATCGATCTCGAATTTACCGGCAATTGCGGCAAGGTGCCGACACGCGAGGAATTGATTGGTGAGCTCACGGCTTTCTTCGCGGAGCTAAACGGCGCCTATCCCGGCAAGCCGATCCTCTACGTCGATCAGCCCTTCTTCGATCAATATCTGAGAGGGCACGAGGAGATGTTTCCCGCGCACCATCTCTGGCTGCGAAGCATCGCTGGGGAGCCGTCGGTGGGCGATTGCTTGACATGGTCGATCTGGCAGTTCGCCGATACCGGCGGCATCGCCGGCATCCAGGGGCCTGTCGATCTCAACGCGCTTTGCCCGACCGAGCCCGACCTATCTGGCCTCTTCCGGACAGCAGCGCAAGCGCCGCGCTAGCCGAAACGGCTTAGCCGGGCATCTGGTAGCCGACGAGCTTGTTCTCGCGAACGATGAACAGCTTGCCTGTTTCGGTGTAGTCGGGAGCCAGAAGCGGCATCATCGCCTTGGCAACCTCGGAAGGGTGCGGCAGCGTTTCCGGATCTTCGCCCGGCACCGCCTGCGCGCGCATCGCCGTGCGCGTGGCGCCCGGATCGACGCTGGTGACGCGAAGCGGCGTGCTCTGCGTTTCGCCAGCCCAAGTGCGCGCCAAGGCCTCGACCGCAGCCTTGGACGCCGAATAGGCGCCCCAGAACGGACGGCAGCGATGGGCGGCAGCGGAAGACAGGATAACGGCGCGTCCGGCTTCGGAGCGCGTCAGCAGCGGATCGACCGAGCGGATCAGCCGCCACGTAGCCGTCACGTTGATGGTCATCACCTTCTCGAACACCTTCGCCTCGATATGGCCGATCGGCGAGATCACTCCGAGCACGCCGGCGTTGGCGACGAGAACGTCGAGCTTGCCCCAGCGTTCGAAGATCGAGGCGCCGAGCGCGTCGATGGCGTTCATGTCGGCAAGGTCAAAGGGCACCAGCGTCGCCGAGCCGCCGACGGCCTTGATCGCATCATCGAGATCCTCGAGGCCGCCGACCGTGCGGGCGCAGGCGACGACATGGGCGCCGGCCTTGGCAAGTTCGAGTGCGGTGAAATAGCCGATCCCGCGCGATGCGCCGGTGACGAGTGCGACCTTGCCGGTGAGATTGACGCTCATTGTAGCCTTATCCGTATGCGCGGGGAGGCGAGGGGCGCGATCGGCCCCTCGATCGAAAGGTCAGTCGAGATCAGCCGTTGCTGGCCATGACGGCGAGCTTGCGGACATTGCTGGTGCTGTCGTTGTCGAGCAGGCGGGTCGGGTAGTCACCGGTGAAGTAGTGGTCGGTGAATTGCGGATTGGCGGCGTCGCGGTTCTCGCCACCAACGGCGCGGTAAAGTCCGTCGATCGACAGGAACTCGAGCGAGTCGGCGCCGATATAGTCGCACATCGCCTGCAGGCTCGAATACTGGTTGGCGAGCAGCTTGTCGGCATCGGGCGTATCGATGCCGTAGAAGTCGGGGAAGTAGATCATCGGGCTGGCGACGCGGATATGCACTTCCTTGGCGCCGGCATCGCGGATCATCTGCACGATCTTCAGCGAGGTCGTGCCGCGCACGATCGAATCGTCGACGAGCACGACGCGCTTGCCCTCGATCGTCGCGCGGTTGGCCGAATGCTTCAGCTTCACGCCGAAGGCGCGGATTTGCTGCGTCGGCTCGATGAAGGTGCGGCCGACATAATGGTTGCGGATGATGCCGTATTCAAACGGGATGCCGCTCGCCTGGGCAAAGCCGAGTGCTGCCGGCGTGCCGCCATCGGGTACGGGCACGACGACGTCGGCCTCGACGGGGGCTTCCTTGGCAAGGTTGATGCCCATGTTCTTGCGCGCGGTATAGACGCTACGGCCGCCGACGACGGAATCGGGCCGGGCGAAATAGACATATTCGAACAGGCAGAGGCGTTCCGGCTTCGGCTGATCGGCCTTGCGGCTGTCGATGGTGATCGAGCCGTCGGGCTGGATTTCGCAGATGATGACTTCGCCGTTCTCGACGTCGCGAATGTACTTCGCGCCGATGATGTCGAGCGCACAGGTCTCGGAACAGAAGATCGGCTTGCCGTCGAGTTCGCCCATGACGAGCGGGCGGATGCCGATCGGGTCGCGCGCGGCGATCAGCTTCGTGCGGGTCATCGCCAGCATCGAGTAGCCACCTTCCATCTGGCGGATGGCGTCGATGAAGCGGTCGGAGGAGGATGTCTGCTTGGAGCGGGCAATCAGGTGCAGCACCACTTCGGTGTCCGACGTCGCCTGGAAGATGGCGCCATCGGCGATCAGCATGCGCCGCATCGTCAGGCCGTTGGTGAAGTTGCCGTTATGGGCAACGGCTATGCCGCCGACTTCGAGTTCGGCGAACAGCGGCTGCACGTTGCGCAGCGCCACTTCGCCCGTCGTGGAGTAGCGCGTGTGGCCGATCGAAATGAAGCCAGGGAGCTTCGCCAGCGTTGCCGGATCGGTGTAGTGGTCGCCGACGAGGCCCATGCGCTTTTCGGTATGGAACTGCTTGCCGTCGAAAGTGACGATGCCAGCCGCTTCCTGTCCACGATGCTGCAGAGCATGCAGCCCGAGTGCTGTCAGCGTTGCGCCATCGGGATGGCCGAGAACGCCGAAGACACCGCATTCCTCATGCAGCGTATCGCCATCGAGTTCGTCGTTGAGCGTGGAGGAATGGGACTGGTTCATTGCTGCGGGCCTTTGCTCTCACAAGAATGGAATGGCACTTCCGAAAACGGCGTAAGCCCGGCGGAGCGTGTGCCCGGCCGGACCTTTATTCGCGTCCCCCTCAAATGGCAACTGCCATAGGCTGGGTCAAGCTGTTGAACACTGCGTCAATTAGACGGCTGCTGTGCACCATTGGCAGGAGCGGGCGCGGCATCCTCGGCCGGCGCCTGATCGGAAGCCGGCGCATTGTCGCCTTCCGCATTGCCGCCCTGCGGCTGTAGTTTTTCCATCACGCTCGCGCGGATCACCTGGGCGAATTCAGCAGGCAGAACCGACTGCAGCTTCGTCACCATCGAATCCAGGAACGGCTTGGACTTGGCGTTGTTCACCCAGTTCGGACGGTGATCGACATCGACGAGCCAGTTCCAGAAAGCGGTGGCGACGACGAGCAGAAGTATGCCTCTTGCGGCGCCAAACAGGAAGCCCAAAGTACGGTCGAGCGCGCCGATGCGGCTGTCGATGATGAAATCGGCGATCTTCATGGTGATGAAGGAAATGACGATCAGCGCGATCAGGAACACGACCGCGGCCGAGCCGACCAGCGCGATGCGGTCATCGTCGGTGTACTTCTTGGCGTAGGGCACGAGATAGGGGTAGAAATAGTAGGCTGCGGCAGCCGAACCGCCCCAGCTTGCGATCGAAAGCACTTCGCGGGAGAAGCCGCGCACCATGGCGAGCACGGCGGAAAAAAGCACGACGCCGATGACAATACCGTCGAAAATCGTAATGGGCATATAAATCCAACTCCAGGACGGCCGCCAATTCGCAGCTCAGTCGCGCCTCATTGCGTGCATCCTATATCATCACCTGTTGCGGCGATGAAAGGATCAAACCTCTTCTTCCACACGTCTCAAAGCGCCCTTCGAGCCGGCGATCCGGGCGACCAGATCCGGCAGGCTTTCGATCTCGCTCCAGCGTCCGCCCGTGCCTTTCGGCAGTTCGGCGGACCCCGATGGAAGCAGCGCTGCAGAAAATCCGAGCTTCTCGGCTTCTTTGAGGCGCTGGTTCGTGTGCGCAACCGGCCGGACGGCGCCCGACAGGCTGACTTCGCCGAAATAGACACAATCGGCGGGAAGGGCAATACCGGCAAGCGACGAAACCAGCGCCGATGCGACCGCCACATCCGCTGCAGGCTCTGAAATCCGGTAGCCGCCGGCAATGTTGAGATAGACGTCGTGCTGCCCGAGCTTGACACCGCAATGCGCTTCGAGCACGGCGAGGATCATCGACAGCCGCGCCGAATCCCAGCCTACGATCGCGCGTCGCGGCGTACCGAGCGATGTCGGCGCCACCAGTGCCTGCACTTCGACGAGGATCGGCCGCGTGCCCTCGATGCCGGCGAAGACGGCAGCTCCAGGCGATTTCTCGTTGCGCTCGCCGAGGAAGAGCTCGGAAGGGTTCGCCACCTCGCGCAAGCCCTTGTCCGACATCTCGAACACGCCGATCTCGTCGGTCGGCCCGAAGCGGTTCTTGACGGTGCGCAGAATGCGGTAGTGGTGACCGCGGTCGCCCTCGAAATAGAGAACCGCATCGACCATGTGCTCGACCACGCGCGGACCGGCGATCTGCCCGTCCTTGGTCACATGGCCGACGAGCACCATGGCGGCACCCGTCTGCTTGGCAAACTTGATCATCGCCTGCACGCCGGTGCGCACCTGTGTCACGGTGCCCGGCGCGGATTCGGCCAGATCGCTCCACAGCGTCTGAATGGAATCGATGATGACGAGGTCGGGCCGCTTGCCTTCGGCCAGCGTCGCCAGAATATCCTCGACATTGGTCTCGGCTGCGAGCAGCACATCCGTATCCGCTGCCCCAAGGCGTTGCGCCCTGAGCCGCACCTGCGCCACGGCTTCTTCGCCCGAGACATAGATGATCCGATGCCCGCGCCGAGAAAGCGCCGCCGCCCCCTGCATGAGAAGCGTCGACTTGCCGATACCGGGATCACCACCGATCAGCACCGCCGAACCCCGCACGAAGCCGCCGCCCAGCGCTCGGTCGAGCTCGGATATGCCGGTATGGATGCGCGGCGCTTCCTCGATCTCGCCAGACAGCGCGGTCAGCGCTACTGGTCGGCCCTTCTTCGGCGTCTTCGCCGGCCCACCGCCGATCCCGCCCATAGGGTCTTCCTCGACGATGGTGTTCCACGCGCCGCAACCCTCGCACTTGCCGGCCCAGCGGCTATGGATGGTGCCGCAGCCCTGGCAGATGAATTGTGTTCTTGCTTTTGCCATGAGGTCAGTCGTTGCTTTCGCTGAAGTCGTCGGGGGTTATCAACTGGCGCCCGTGAACGACGCGCAGGACGTAAAGGGTGGAATCGGTGACGCGGAAATAGATGCAGCGACCTCTAAAGGGCATCGCGCGGAGTCCAGGGCGAACCCAGTTGCGGGACACGCCGGAACTTCCGGATCGCGCCATCTCTTTGATCTTTGTTTCTATGTCGGTCAGAAATTTAAGAGCCGCCGAAGGGTTTTGTTCGGCGACGTAGTTGTAAATTGCGGTTAGGTCAGTGATCGCGTCGGGAGAAAGTTCGAACCGTCTCCGATGTATCACGTCCGCTCCCGCGCTTTCCTTATGATGTAATCCGTGAGGCTGTCGTCTTCAGAGAAGCTCACGCCTTCGCCACGCGCAATCTGGCGTTCGGCGTCGTCGATCGCCCGTCTCAACTCCGTCAGCCTGCCTTCTTCGCTCCCCAAAAGCCGAAGGCCGGCGGCAACGACAGCGTCCGCGTCCTTGTAAAGGCCGGCTTTCACCTGGTCGTCGATGAAGTCACGCTGCTCCTGGTCGAGATGGATCTCAATCATTTCGATCTCCTTTTGTTCTCGTATAGCACAGGAGAATATCGCTTTCCAAGCCCCTAGCCGTCGTCCTCGCTGAGATACCGCTGCTCGTGGCGCAACCCCATGCTCGTCAGCACCTCGTAGCCGATCGTACCCGCCGCGCGCGCAACGTCGTCAACCGCGATGTTCTTCCCGAAAAGCTCGACATAATCGCCGGCGTTCACCGCTTTCGCGGGCAGGTCGGTGATATCGAAAATCGTCAGATCCATGGTCACCCGACCGGCAATCGGCACCCTGCGTCCGGCGATGAAGCCGTGGCCACCCTGCGGCGTCACCTGGCGCAGGGGCACGCCGCCGCTGGATTGGCTGCGCAGATAGCCGTCGGCGTAGCCCACCGAGGCGATGGCAAGGCGACTGTCGCGGGTGAGTTCCAGCGCGCGACCATAGCCAACGCCTTGACCGGCTTTGACATCGCGCACCTGAATGACACGCGCTTCCGCCGTCACAACAGGGCGCATCGGATTGGCCATCCCGCTCACCGCTTCCCCGCCGTAGAGAGCGATCCCGGGACGGGTCAGATCGAAGTGATAATCGCTGCCGAGGAAGATGCCGGCGGAGGCAGACAGGCTTGAATCGATACCTTCATAGGCGGCGCTAACCTTGCGGAATGATTCAAGCTGTTGCCTGTTCATCGCCGAGCTTGGGTCGTCGCCGCAGGCAAGGTGGCTCATGACCAGCACAGGCGCGAAACTCGCCGGACGCGACACATCGTCGGCGAGCGCGATCGCATCGTCCATATCGAGGCCAAGCCGGTTGAAACCGGTGTCGACATGCAGCGCGCAAGGATAATCGCCATACTCGGCGAGCACCGCCATCCAGAAGGCAAGCTGCTCTTCCGACGATACGACCGGCACGAGATCGTTCTCGAAAAAGCGCCGCTCGGTCCCCGGCCAGATGCCTGCGAGCACGAAGATGCGGGCATCAGGCGCATAGAGCCTGAGCGTCACACCTTCATCGACGGTCGCAACGAAGAAGTCCCGCGCGCCGGCCAGATAAAGCGCCTCTCCGGCGTCTTCCATCCCGGTACCGTAAGCATCGGCCTTGACCACGGCCGCCGCGCGCGCCTTGCCGGAACGGCGCGCCATGTCACGCCAATTGTCGGTCAGCGCGGCCAGATCCACCGTCAGGCGCAAACCCGCGGAGGCAAAGCGGTCTTCTTCTTCGTAGTTGTCGGTAAAATCGGTCATGATTCACATCTGCAGTGGAGGCGGAGGGATCCGCGCTCATTGTAAGGGTCGGATGATTACAGGGAAGAGACGGCGCTTTGCTCACGCAACGCTGCGAAGGTCGAAGTCAGCATGGATCACCTCATAGGGTACATGGATACGGCCTTCTTCATTGACCTCGACTAATCCCCATTCGATCAGCGCGGCTGCATCCTCATGGACCCGCTTGACGTCACGCGATAGCGCGGTGGCCAAGCCGCGATAGGTCGAAGGACCGATCGCCTGCAGGCGCTCGATCAAGGTCCAGCGTTTGGGCGTGAGCACCGAGAAGAGCTGTTCGGGCGATGAGAAGGTCAACAGGTGAGGTTGCGCTTCACCGCTGTTCCAGGCTTTGGCGAACCCATCGATCGCATTGCTGATCGCGGCGTCATCGTCTCTTTGAATTCGGATCGTTGCGGTGGTCATCTGCGCCGGCTCCTTCTGATGTCCACGTCTCGTCGAAAATCTTCGAGAAGTTTTTCGACGGTCGAGAACGCGTATGCCTCTTCACTGCCATCGAGGTGCTTGTGGTCGCCCTTGCCTCGCTCGTTGTCATACCCGACGACGCGTTGTCCGGGATAGCCATAGAAGAGGCTGTATTTGTAGTCGTGGGCACTACCCGGCACGGGCCGCGCGACTTTCCAGACGACCAACTCCTGGATGGCCCCATTCGACAACACGGACTTCGAGCGATAAAGCAGTTGCGCCCTCATGTTGGCGATAATGCCAACGCGAGGGCGCGGTGTCAAATTTGGTTAGGCTCTTACTGCTCTTCGTAATGCGTGAAGCTCGGCTCTGCCAGATCGGCGAAGCGGGTGAACTCCGACTGGAAGGCGAGCTTGACGGTGCCGGTCGGTCCGTGGCGCTGCTTGGCGATGATGACGTCGGCCGTGCCCTTCACCTTGTCGAACAGCGCTTCCCACTCCGGATATTTCGGATCGTGGATGTCGCGGGGCTCGAGGTTCTTGACGTAGTATTCCTCGCGAAACACGAAGAGCACGACGTCGGCGTCCTGCTCGATCGAGCCCGATTCACGAAGGTCGGAGAGCTGCGGGCGCTTGTCCTCGCGGCTTTCGACCTGACGCGACAGCTGCGACAGCGCGATGATCGGTACGTTCAGTTCCTTGCCGAGCGCCTTGAGGCCGGTCGTGATCTGGGTGATTTCCTGCACGCGGTTGTCGCCCTTGCCGGCGCCCGTCATCAGCTGGATGTAGTCCACCACAAGGCAATCGAGGCCGCGCTGGCGCTTCAGGCGGCGCGCGCGGGCGGATAGCTGGGCGATCGAGATGCCACCGGTCTGGTCGATATAGAGCGGCACCTTCTGCATCATCATCGAGCAGGCGACGAGCTTTTCGAAATCGGCGTCGTTGATGTCACCGCGGCGGATCTTCGACGAGGACACTTCCGTCTGCTCGGAGATGATACGGGTGGCCAGCTGTTCGGACGACATTTCGAGCGAGTAGAAGCCGACGACGCCGCCTTGTTTCGCCTTCATGCTGCCGTCGGATTGCACTTCGCCTTCGTAGGCGGCGGCGATGTTATAGGCGATGTTTGTCGCAAGCGAGGTCTTGCCCATACCCGGGCGTCCGGCAAGCACGATCAAGTCGGACCGCTGCAGGCCGCCCATCTTGCCGTCGAGCGACATGATGCCGGTCGAGATACCGGAAAGACCACCATCGCGCTCCTTGGCGACGGCAGCCATGTCGATCGCCAGCGCCACCGCGTCGTTAAACGCCTGGAAGCCGCCGTCGTAGCGGCCGTTTTCGGCAAGCTCGAACAGGCGGCGCTCGGTGTCTTCGATCTGAGCCTGCGGCGGCATGTCGAGCGGTGCGTCGTATGCGATGTTGACGACGTCCTCGCCGATGGTGATCAGCGCCCGGCGCAGCGCCAGATCGTAGATCGCGCGGCCGTAGTCCTCGGCGTTGATGATGGTCACGGCTTCGCGCGCGAGGCGGGCGAGGTACTCGGAGACCGTCATGTCGCCGACCTTCTCGTCGGCCTTCAGGAAGGTCTTGATCGTCACCGGATTGGCGATCTTGCCCATTCGGATGATATCGCCCGCAACTTCGAAGATCCTGCGGTGCAGCGGTTCGTAAAGATGCGGCGGCTTGAGGAAGTCCGACACCCGGTAATAGGCGTCGTTGTTCATCAGGATCGCGCCGAGAAGCGCCTGCTCGGCCTCGATGTTGTTGGGTGCTTCGCGGTAGTGCTGCTCCGGCTGGGCAACAGCGGCGATCTTTCGGGCGGCGTCGTTCATCTTGATCCGTTCTGTCTTATTCAGCTTCGGGTTTGCAGCCCACCAACGGCAAAATCAAGTGCTGAACATGGCACGCGGCCAAAACGCTTTGGCTTTGGCACGTTGTTCGACTTCTCCACAGCGCATCTTGCCATCACGCGAAAATACCGGCGGTGTAGCCTTCCGGACACGGTACAAAGCGACTCACGCGAATCAACGCGTTCGTGGTATTTTAGGCGTTGATAGGGGAGTGTGCACCGAGACTCTCGTCATCACCGCTTGAAAAACGTGGGAAATGACTGTAGGCATAAAAGATATAATAAGCACACTAATTAAATGGACTGATAAATATGACAAATGCGCCTCTCGGACGAGAGTTGATTGAAGATTTGGCGGCTTTCAACCGGAAGCTTAGAGCGGTTTTCGACAAGATCGTCCGGGAACGGAACATGACGCTGCCGCGGGCGCGGGTGTTTTTCACGCTGAACAAGAAGGACGGCATCAACCAGCGGGAGCTTGCCGATCGGCTGGAACTGGAAACGCCGACATTGGTCCGTATTCTGGACGCGATGGAAGGGCAGGGCTTCGTCGAGCGCCGCGTTGCAGGCTCCGATCGCCGCGCAAAGGAGATCTATATCACCGAGACAGGCAAGGTCGTCGCCGGCGAGATCGACGACATCGCCGTCAGCGTGCGCGCCCAGGTCATTGCCGGTATTCCCGAACGCGATCTGAGAACTACCTTGGATACGATACGGGCCATGCAGGCGAATTTGCAGGGCATTCGCGGAGTGTGAGGAAATAGCAATGAGCCTCGTCCAGGCGTCCAGCGACAATGTTGCGCCAAAGCCCGCGGACGAGGCGGCAATACCAGTGCCGCAGCCCGCGCCGCCGGTGGTGCTGATGGCCGGCTGGAAGAAGCCTTTCTATATGGCCGCGTCGGTCCTGCTCTTCGTTACGCAGGGTCTCGGCATGAACCTCGTGAATGCCAACATCTATCAACTCCAGGGATCGTTTTCGGCGACGGCCGCCGAGGTCTCCTGGCTGTCGGCCGCCTATATGGCGCCATATGCCAGCCTGTCGATCGCGCTCTTCAAGATCCGCACGCAATATGGCCTGAGGCGTTTCGCCGAGTTCAGCATCATCTGCTTCGTCTTTGCCGCGGTGCTGAACCTTCTCGTGACCGATCTGCATTCCGCGATCGTCGTCAGGGCGCTGAGTGGGATTGCTGCGGCGCCGATCTCCACGCTCGGCTTTCTCTACATGCTCGAGCTCTTCCCGCCGGAGCGCAAGCTTTCGACAGGCATCAGCCTGGCGCTGATGTGCACGCTGTTTGCCGCGCCGATCGCACGCATCATCTCGCCGCCGCTGCTTGATCTTGGTGGCTACCACGCGCTTTACACGCTGGAGATGGGCTTGGCGCTTATGGTCTTCGCCATCATCTACACCATGCCTTTGACCTCGCCACCGCGCGCGGTCGTCATCCAGCGCTTGGATTTCTTGAGTTATCTGCTGCTTGCCACCGGTTTCGGCTGCCTTGCGGTCGTCCTCACGCTCGGGCGTCTCTACTGGTGGTTCGAAGCGCCCTGGATCGGCGTTCTCCTTGCGGTCGCCGCCGGCTGTCTGGCGCTCGTGGTGGCGATTGAGTTGCCACGCGAAAATCCGATGCTGGATATCCGCTGGGTGCTATCTGGCCCCAATCTCCGGATGGCGGGCGTGCTTCTGATGTTCCGCTTCGTCTCGTCAGAACAATCCTCGACGGCTGCCAATTTCTACCAGCAGCTTGGCCTGCTGAACGATCAGACGACCAAGCTCTACGCCATCGTTCTGGTCGCCTCCGTGCTCGGCGGCTTGTTCTGCACGCTCTTGATGACGACGCGCTACGTCAGCACCGCGCACCTGATATCGCTGGTGCTTATCGCGGCGGGCGCCTATCTCGACAGCCAATCCACCAGCCTGACGCGGCCGGAGCAGATGTATCTCAGCCAAGCCTTGGTCTCGGCGGGCGCGGCGATGTTCCTTCCGCCGGTGATGGCGAGCGGCTTCAAGGCGGCCATGGCCCGTGGTTTCCCCTTCATCGTCAATTTCCTGGCGATCTTCCTCTTCACGCAGAGTATCGGCTCGCTCTTCGGCTCCGCCATGCTCGGCACCTTCGTCACGATCCGCGAGAAGTTCCACTCGAACGTGCTGGTAGAGCATATCCTGCTGCAGGATCCGCTGGTTGCGCAGCGTGTGTCGCAGCTGTCCGCCGGCTACGGCAAGGTCATCACAGACCAGACATTGCTGAATGCCGAAGGGCTGGCATTGCTGTCCCAGCAGGTCACCCGCGAAGCCTATACGCTTGCCTATAACGACACCTTCCTCGCAATTTGCGTGGCGTCTCTTCTCGGTCTCCTGGTCATGCTTCTTCATCAGGCATGGCTGCGCCTCTCCGAGCGCGGAGCCGCCGAGCTGAATGCCTCCGCAGCCGTTCAATCCTGATCACGAGTCCACCGCATGTCGAAGTTCTTCCGGTCGCCTGCCAGCCTCATCGCCATTATCGCCGGTATCGCGGGCATCCTGCTCGTGCTTTACGCCTGGCGCCTGCCGCCCTTCGTCACATCCGTCGAAACGACCGATAACGCCTATATCAGGGGTTACGTGACGATCATGAGCCCGCAGGTGAACGGTTATATCGTCGATGTCCCGGTGAAGGACTACCAGCAGGTCAAGCAGGGCGACGTGCTGGCCAAGATCGACGACCGCATCTACACGCAGAAGCTCGCCCAGGCCCGCTCGGCACTTGAGGGGCAGAAGGCGTCGCTTGAGAACTCCCGCCAGTCGGAGCTTTCGGCGAAAGCCACCATCGCGTCAAGCCAGGCGCAGATCGATAGCGCCAACGCCTCGCTGAAGCGCGCGCAGCTTGCCTGGGATCGCATCAGCAACCTCAACGACAGGGGCATCGCCTCGGCAAGCGAATCCGAGCAGGCGCAGGCAACGCTTGAGGAAGCGAAGGCCGCGTTGAACCAGGCACAGTCGGCGCTGGAAGTGTCGAAGCAGAATCTGGCGACCATTATCGTCAATCGCTCCCTGCTGGAGGCCAACGTGGCAAGCGCGGAAGCGACCGTGCATCTGGCCGAGATCGATCTGCAGAACACGTCGATCCTGGCGCCGCGTGACGGCCATCTCGGGGAGATCGGCGTTCGCCTCGGTCAGTACGTGGCGGTAGGCACGCAATTGATGGCGGTGGTGCCAGAGGAGGTCTGGGTCGTCGCCAATTTCAAGGAGACGCAGCTTGAGGGCATGCAGGTCGGTCAGCCCGTGTCGATCGTGGTCGACGCCTTGGGTCGTCAGCGGCTCACCGGCCGCATAGAGCGTTTCTCGCCCGCTGCCGGCTCCGAATTCGCTGTGATCAAAGCGGATAACGCCACCGGCAACTTCGTCAAGATCGCCCAGCGCGTCGGCGTTCGCATCAGTATCGATCCGGATCAGCCGGCCGCCAAGAACCTCGGGCCGGGCCTGTCTGTGGTTGTCAGCGTCGACAAGAGCGCTGAGCCCGAGCAGAAGACGGCGGTAAATTAGTCTCAAAATAGCGGACAGCAAAAAGCCGGGCGCGAGGCCCGGCTTTCTCATTCGGGAGATTGCTCTCCTGAACCTTATTCGTCTTCGGCGTTGCCGTCGGCTTCCGGATCGAAGAAGTCTTCCGGACGCAGAGCGTCTTCGTCGACGCCGTAGATGGCGTCAACCGACGTCAGGGTTTCGCCCTTGGCCTGGCGCTCAGCTTCGTCAGCCGAACGAGCAACGTTGAGCTCGATCTTGATTTCGACTTCAGCATGCAGCTGCAGTTCGACCTGGTGCAGACCGATCGTCTTGATCGGGGTGTTCAGGTGAACCTGGTTGCGGCCGATGTTGAAGCCTTCGGCAGCCAGGATTTCAACGACGTCGCGAGCAGCGACCGAGCCGTACATCTGGCCGGTTTCGCCAGCCGAACGAACGACGATGAAGGACTTGCCTTCGAGAGCGTCGGCAACGGTCTGTGCTTCCGACTTGCGCTCGAGGTTGCGGGCTTCGAGCGTTGCACGCTCGGATTCGAAGCGCTTCTTGTTGGCGTCGTTGGCGCGCAGAGCCTTGCCGAGCGGCAGCAGGTAGTTACGGGCAAAGCCGTCCTTGACCTTTACCACTTCGCCCATCTGGCCGAGCTTGGAGATGCGTTCGAGAAGAATGACGTCCATGTCAGTTTTCCTTTCGTGTTCCTAGAGTTTCGAATCTGTCTGTTTGGGGGCATCAGCATCCTTGTTCGGGGTTATCTCGATCGCCTTGCGGGTATCGCTGAGCCCCAGAACGAGGATGAAAAAGGCTGGCAGCATCAACATGAGAGATGCCAGGTAGCAGAGGATAAGCGCCGGCAGGCGCCATTCCTTGCCGCGCGTGCGAAAATGCAGCGCGGCGAAACCGGAGAGAAGGAAGCCGGCACCGAACGTGCCGACGACGGTTGCTCCGACCATCGCCGGGATGCCGCCCAGAAAGGTTGCGGCAAGCCCGAGAAGGAAGATGAAGATCGTGTTGCGGTTCATCCGGAGCGAGGAGGGGATATCCTCGCGCGGACGAAGGCCGCCGCCGGATGCCGCAACGATGCGCGTCGCGATGTAATAGGCGGCAAACAGCATCACCACCCACATGCCGCCCTGAATGGCCGGCAGGAGCAGGAGAACGAGCGACTTGGTCTGCGCGATCACGGCCGCGTCTGGCGTGAAATCGGATTGCTGCTGCGCCACCGAGGTGAAGAGCACGTCGACCAGACGGTCGATCAGTTCGGGGCCATAGCCGATCATCACGCCGACGACGATGACGGCGAACGTCACGAGGCCGCAAAGATGCAGCAGGATATCCGACAGCGGATACCACGCCATCAGATGATCGGGGCCGCCGAGTTCGGAGGCGGGGCGCGCGAGATTGGCGAGGTGGCTGATCCAGCCTGCCGGCAGAAGCGTGACCAGCGTCATCATCAGCGCGAAGGACGGCGAGATGGCGATCGCGCCGAGGGCGGCGGCGGTAACGACGGCCGAGATCGCCGCCATGTTGCCCCAACCGAGGCCGACAAGAAGAATGGGAAGTGCGGAAGCCGCGTAGAGAACAGCACTGAACGACGACGGCTGCCGGCCAGCGCCCAGCACCAGAAGTGCGGCGACGAACCCGGCGAGGGCTCCAACGCCCAGCATTTTTGCATTCAGTGGTTTCACGGTCGCTGTCCTGCTTCATCAAGCAGTTAGAGGGCGTTTCCTGAATCGGTTTCAGAATGCCTCAACATGGGTTTTAAGGGTTCCGATCCGCGCCCATCGCGAAAGGGAGAAGGGAAGGCATTGCTGCCTTCCCTCGATTTGGTCTCGTCAGCTGATTAAGCGACGACGTACGGCAGCAGGCCGAGGAAACGAGCGCGCTTGATCGCCTGAGCGAGTTCGCGCTGCTTCTTCTGCGAAACAGCCGTGATACGGGAAGGAACGATCTTGCCGCGCTCGGAAATGTAGCGCTGCAGGAGACGAACGTCCTTGTAGTCGATCTTCGGAGCGTTTGCGCCGGAGAACGGGCAAGTCTTGCGACGACGGTGGAACGGACGACGTACCGGTGCGGAGGAAGATTCAGACATTCTCAGTTCTCCTTATGCACGGTCTTCGCGCGGGGCGCGATCAGGACGCGGGCCACGCTGGAAGTCGCCATCACGACGCGGCGGACGATCGCCGAATTCGCGACGCGGGCCACGGTCGGCGCCATCACGCGGGCCGCGGTCGTCGCGGTCGCGCTTCTGCATCATGGCAGACGGGCCTTCTTCGTGAGCTTCAACAGCGATGGTCATGTAGCGAAGGACGTCTTCGCTGATGCGCATCTGGCGTTCCATTTCCTGCACGGCAGCAGCCGGGGCGTCGATGTCGACGAGAACGTAGTGAGCCTTGCGGTTCTTCTTGATGCGGTAGGTCAGGGACTTGAGGCCCCAGTTTTCTACGCGCCCGACCTTGCCGCCGTTAGCTTCGAGTACGCCCTTGTACTGTTCTACGAGGGCTTCTACCTGCTGAGCGGAAATATCCTGTCGGGCAAGGAATACATGTTCATAAAGAGCCATGACAGCTTTGCCTTTCTTGCGTTTATTCAACCCGATATTCGGCGGCTAAGCCTCAACGACTGCTCCTGATTGGGTAGACCCAGGCAAGAAAAGCGTTCCGAGACGGTCGAGAGCGGAGACACGGGAGGCTGGAACGCTTCCGTTCCGAACGATTTCCCGTGGGAAACCGGCCCTCCGTTCAGCCACCAGCCAGAAGACCGGGTTTTGCGAACAGGGCGGCTTATACGGATTTTTCAGGAGAACGCAAGGGGCGGGGGCGAAGTGGTGGGGCAAGGCTCGATTTTGGTGTGTCTATGTTGTCGTTTCCATCCATGGGTGTATAACGTATTGCGTGTATATAATTTACAATACAACCAAATGCAACCGCGATACGTTAAACGGAGGAAGTTATGGCGACTGTTCAGACTATTCTTTCGAATGCGATAGCATGGCAGACTTGGATCGCTGACCCTGAGGTCATGGCGTTGCTGTCCGACTTACAGGCAAACATCTTGAAAGGTCACGGCCGCGATCACACCGCGAATGTGTTCGTGAGTTTCGACGGAATGAAGGCGTCGGACATCGCCGCTTTGTTGAAAGGCTTGTCTTTCGCGGTGACCTCGGCCCTCGACCAGCTGTGTGCGGCGGCTGCGTTCAAATCGGCAGGTGTCAGTGGAGGGCGTGTCGTCTGCGTTTTCCTTTCGGCGGCCGCATACGCCAAGCTGGGAGCGAAGGCCGCACCCGCGGACGTGGCTTTCAACGAGGGTATGCGGGCACGCGGCAACCTCGACCCGATCACCTTCCCAAGCCTTAAGGGTGCGACCTTTCCCGGGTTGAACGACGAACCGCCCTCGGCCTGGGAGGCTGGCGGAGCATGGACGCCGGGTCACCCGGTCCCCGACGCGATGATTCTGATCGCCGACGATGACGCCGAACTCGTTGCATCCGCGACGTCGTCTCTCAAGACGAAGCTGCGCGATGCCGGCGCTCACCTGTTGGGCGTCGATATCGGTCTGGCGCAGCGGCGCCGGCAGACCAGAGGCGGATCGATCAAGGGCGAGGGGATCGAACATTTCGGCTATGTCGACGGCCGCAGCCAGCCGCTCTTCCTGGCGGAGGACATCGATGAGAACAGGAAAACAGAAGAACCAAAGGCGAAGAAAGCTGGTGATCCATGGCCGCTCTGGGACGAATCCTTCCTGCCGTCGCAGTTCATCGTGCCGGATCCTGCCGCCCGCACGAAGTTCGCCTGCGGCAGCTACTTCGTCTACCGCAAGCTCGAGCAGAACGTCGAAGCTTTCAAGCGTCGTGAAAGGCAACTCGCGGGCTGGCTTGGCGAGGATGAAGAAGGAGAGGAGCGCGCCGGCGCGTTGGTCGTCGGTCGCTTCGAGGACGGAACGCCTGTTGTACTGCACGGTCAGCCTGTAAGCGGCGAGCCGACCAACAATTTCAACTATACGGGCGATACGACAGGAGAGCTTTCTCCATTTCGCGGCCATATCCGCAAAACCAATCCTCGGACAGCGGGCGATGATTTCGAGCGGCGAAGGATCATGGCGCGGCGCGGCATCACCTTCGGTGAGCGTGCCGAACGCCCAGAAGGAGCGGACTTCGAAGAGGATGACCGTCCGTCGGGCGGCGTGGGTCTGATCTTCATGGCCTACATGAATGACATCAACGAACAATTCGAGTTCACTCAGGCCGCGTGGGCGGGAAACGCGGATTTTCCTGGTCCTTTCACAGGGATCGACCCGGTGATCGGCCAGCAGGCAAACCGGCCCGGCACTGCCGACGTATCATGGATCGACGGGCATGTGGCGATAGGCACGAAAAATCCGGCGCTGAAGGCGGATTTCGATTTCAAAACGGCAGTCCGACTGATCGGCGGCGAATACTTCTTCGCGCCATCCATCAGCTTCCTGCAGCAGCCTTTGCCATAACGAAAAGAGCGCGGCACCATCAGGCGCCGCGCTCATGAAGAGTAAGGAGCGCTCTCGGCTCAAATCGGCATCGGGTACTCGCGATGCACCTTGTCGATCTCGGCGAGGACGTCGCTCGATAGCTTGATGCCGGCCGCGTCTATATCGGTCGTCAGCTGTGCCATCGTCGTCGCGCCGATGATCGCCGAGGTCATGAAGCGGCGTGTCAGGCAGAATGCGATGGCCATGGCGGATGGGTCGAGCCCGTGGCGCTTGGCGATCTCGACGTAAGCCTTTGTCGGCGCTTCCTGCAGCGGCTGCAGGCGTCCGCCGATGTCGCCGTTGATCGAGCCGCGCGAGCCCTCAGGCTTGGCGCCACCGATGTACTTGCCGCTGAGGATGCCGCCGGCGAGTGGCGAGTAGGCGAGCAGGCCCACATCTTCATGGTGCGACATTTCCGCCATGTCGAGATCGTAGTGGCGATAGAGCAGGTTATACTCATTCTGGATGCTGACGACGCGCGGCAGGCCAAGCTGCTCGGCGATCGTAAGATACTTCTGCGTACCCCAGGTCGTCTCGTTGGAGAGGCCGATCGTCCGGATCTTGCCTTCCTTCACCAGTTCGCCCGCCGTCTCCAGGATATCGGTGATGTTGGCGACGGCCTTGGCGCGGTCCTGCTTGAAGGGGTCGTAGTGCCAATTCTGGCGGAAGTGGAAATGGCCGCGAACCGGCCAGTGGATCTGGTAAAGATCGATGTAGTCAGTCTTCAGCCGCTTCAGGCTGGCCTCGATCGCCAGTCGCATATTCTTGGCGTCGGCGCCTTCGCCGCCACGGATATAGGAACGGCCGGGGCCGGCGACCTTGGTGGCGAGAACGATGTCCTGACGTTTGCCGGTCTTCTCAAGCCAGGTGCCGATATAGTCTTCGGTCAGGCCCTGTGTCTCGGGGCCGACGGGCGTGGTCGGATAAAGCTCGGCGGTGTCGAAGAAGTTGACGCCCCGCTCGAGGGCATAGTCCATCTGTGCGTGCGCTTCCGCCTCGGTATTCTGCGTGCCCCAGGTCATGGTGCCAAGGCAGATTTCGGACACCGAAATATCGGTGCGGCCAAGTTTCTTATGCTTCATTGGGGAGCCTTAATCGTGATCTTAAAAGAAAGAGGTCTTGGAAGGACGGCGCGAATTTAGGCCGGAATTGAGCAAGCGCAAGAGCAAAAGTGCGGCTTTGTTGCAGTCGCGAAAGCCTTGGAACGCAGGCCTCCGGCACTTGACTCTCAGGGAAAGAATGTCAATTGGAGGCGAAATGACCGCGGGTCCATATAAAAAGGACATAGGATGACCATCGCTTTCACGTTCCCTGGCCAGGGCAGTCAGGCCGTCGGCATGGGCAAGGATCTTGCCGAGAATTTCGCCGAAGCGCGCGCCGTTTTTGAAGAGGTCGATGACGCTCTCGGCGAGAAGCTGTCCGAGACCATGTTCAACGGTCCGGAAGAGACGCTGACGCTGACCGCCAATGCGCAGCCGGCGCTGATGGCCGTGTCGATGGCCGTCATCCGCGTGCTCGAAGCCAAGGGCGTCGATCTCAAGGCCAAGGTCTCCTACGTCGCCGGCCACTCGCTCGGTGAATACTCCGCTCTTTGTGCCGCCGGCACGTTCTCGATCGCTGATACCGCGCGCCTCCTGCGCATTCGCGGCAATGCGATGCAGGCGGCCGTTCCCGTTGGCGTCGGCGCCATGGCCGCCATCATCGGCCTCGAACATGCCGATGTGATCGCGGTCTGCGAGGAAGCCTCGGCACTCGGCGCCTGCCAGATCGCCAATGACAACGGCGGCGGACAGATCGTGATCTCGGGTGAGAAGGCGCCGGTCGAAAAGGCTGCTGCCATCGCCACCGAAAAGGGCGCCAAGCGCGCCATCCTGCTGCCGGTCTCCGCACCCTTCCATTCCGCGCTGATGGCGCCGGCCGCTGATGCAATGCGCGAAGCGCTGGCAGGTGTCGCGAAGTCGAACCCGGTCGTGCCCGTCATCGCCAACGTGCGCGCCGCGCCCGTTACCGACGCCGAAGAAATTGCCAAGCTGCTGGTCGAACAGGTCACCGGCCAGGTTCGCTGGCGCGAAACGGTCGAGTGGTTCGCGGCAAACGGCGTGACCACGCTTTACGAACTCGGCGCCGGCAAGGTCCTGACCGGCCTCGCGCGCCGCATCGACAAGAACGTGACCGGCGTCTCGGTCAACACACCGGCTGATATCGACGCGGCCGTTGCCGCTCTTCTGGCCTGATTGATTTAACGATTACAAGGAATTCTTCCATGCTCGATCTCTCTGGCCGCAAGGCTCTGGTAACCGGTGCCTCTGGCGGCATCGGCGAAGAAATCGCCCGCATCCTGCACAAGCAGGGTGCCATCGTCGGCCTGCACGGCACCCGCGTCGAAAAGCTCGAGGCGCTTGCCAATGAACTCGGCGACCGCGTCAAGATCTTCCCGGCGAACCTTGCCGATCGCGACGAAGTCAAGGCGCTCGGCGTCAAGGCCGAAGCCGAACTCGACGGCGTCGACATTCTCGTCAACAACGCCGGCATCACCAAGGACGGCCTTTTCGTGCGCATGTCGGACGAGGACTGGGACAACGTCATCGAAGTCAACCTGACCTCGATGTTCCGCCTGACCCGCGAACTCACGCATCCGATGATGCGCCGCCGCTACGGCCGCATCATCAACATCACCTCGATCGTCGGCGTCACCGGCAACCCCGGCCAGGCCAACTACTGCGCCTCGAAGGCCGGCATGATCGGCTTCACCAAGTCGCTGGCGCAGGAGATCGCGACCCGCAACGTGACGGTCAACTGCGTGGCTCCGGGCTTCATCGAAAGCGCGATGACCGGCAAGCTGAACGACAAGCAGAAGGACGCGATCATGGGCGCGATCCCGATGAAGCGCATGGGCACCGGCGCCGAAGTGGCGTCTGCTGTTGCTTACCTGGCTTCGTCGGAAGCGGCCTACATGACGGGCCAGACTTTGCATGTGAATGGCGGCATGGCCATGATCTGAAACGGAAAACTGGCTTTCGGGCCGTTTTTCCCCGCAATAGCCTGTTCACCAACGCTATGGGGTTGATTTTCTGGCTTTGCGGCAGACATAAACCGTGTTAATCGGGCCATGACTGTGAACAGTCTCCCGAGAAAGAAGACGGACCGGCGGGCTTTCCAAGCAAGCCTGGGACATCTCTGGTAGCCGGGTACAACGAGTTTGCCGAAGGTGGCTTTAGGGCGCCGCAGGCTGAAACAGGGTAGGGTGCCATAAAGGCTCTCTGATCAGGATTATAAGGTCGAGGAAACCGACATGAGCGATATCGCAGAACGCGTAAAGAAAATTGTTATTGATCATCTTGGCGTCGACGCCGACAAGGTTGTCGAAGGCGCAAGCTTCATCGACGATCTGGGCGCTGACTCGCTCGACACCGTCGAACTGGTCATGGCGTTCGAAGAAGAATTCGGCGTTGAAATTCCTGACGACGCTGCGGACTCGATCCTGACGGTCGGCGACGCCGTTAAGTTTATCGAAAAGGCCCAGGCTTAATCCTGAGCACTTTAGAAAGGGCGGACCCGGAGTCCGCCCTTTTTATTTCTGGCATACACAAAAGGCGGGGGAATGCAGTCGATGAGACGGGTGGTTATTACGGGCACTGGCATGGTGTCTCCCTTGGGATGCGGCACGGAAGTGACCTGGGCTCGCCTGCTGGCGGGTGAAAACGGCGCACGCCTCGTAACCGAGTTCGAAGTCGATGACCTTCCGGCCAAGATCGCATGCCGTATCCCTGTCGGCGATGGCACCGGCGGCACCTTCAATCAGGATGATTGGATGGAGCCCAAGGAGCAGCGCAAGGTCGATCCCTTCATCATCTATGGCATGGCCGCGGCCGACATGGCGCTCAACGATGCCAATTGGCATCCCGAGAGCGACGAAGACCAGATTGCCACCGGCGTCCTCATCGGCTCCGGCATTGGCGGCATCGAAGGCATCGTCGAGGCAGGCTACACGCTGCGCGACAAGGGCCCGCGCCGCATTTCTCCTTTCTTCATTCCAGGCCGTCTGATCAACCTCGTATCCGGCCAGGTCTCGATCCGTCACAAGCTGCGCGGACCGAACCACTCCGTCGTCACCGCCTGCTCGACCGGCGCGCACGCCATTGGCGATGCTGCCCGTCTGATCGCTTTCGGCGATGCCGATGTCATGGTCGCCGGCGGCACCGAATCGCCGGTCAGCCGCATCTCGCTCGCTGGCTTCGCGGCCTGCAAGGCGCTGTCCACGCAGCACAACGACGATCCCACCAAGGCCTCGCGCCCCTATGACAAGGACCGTGACGGCTTCGTCATGGGCGAGGGCGCCGGCATCGTCGTTCTCGAAGAGCTCGAACATGCCCTGGCACGCGGCGCACGCATCTACGCCGAAGTCGTCGGCTACGGCCTGTCGGGCGACGCCTACCACATCACCGCTCCGTCGGAAGACGGCGAGGGCGCTGGCCGCTGCATGGCGATGGCGCTGAAGCGCGCTGGCCTGACGCCTGCCGATATCGACTACATCAACGCGCACGGCACATCGACCATGGCCGACACGATCGAGCTCGGCGCTGTCGAGCGCTTGGTCGGCGATGCCGCGTCGAAGATCTCCATGTCCTCGACCAAGTCCGCCACCGGCCACCTCCTGGGCGCTGCCGGTGCCATCGAGGCGATCTTCGCGACGCTGTCGATCCGCGACAATGTCGTGCCGCCGACGCTCAATCTCGACAACCCTGAGCGCGAGACGAAGATCGATCTTGTCCCGCACAAGGCGCGTCAACGGGAAGTGAACGTGGCGCTGTCGAATTCCTTCGGATTCGGCGGTACAAACGCATCGCTGGTGCTGCGCCGCTACGTCGCCTGAGACTGACCCACGACGTCCGCAACGGGCAGGGCAGTCCAATCCGATGGCTGCCCACCCGCATTTCGCCGCATTGCTTCGCAAGAAGCAGCTTTTGGGGCCAAATTTAGAGGATTGCCGGTGAGCGATACGAACCAGAGCAACGACACGACCGGCCAGCAGGGCCAGCAGTCGCAGAGTGGCCCGATCATTCCGAAATCGCCAACCGAAGCGCTGCGCCCGGAGCGCGTGCCGGAGCCGCCGAAGCGCTCCAAGAAGGCCAGAAGCCAGGTCGTCATATTCCTGAACTTCCTGATGACGCTGGTCGTGCTCGGCTGCGCCGCAGCGGTCGTCGTCTTCTACTATGCGATTTCCACCTACCAGAGCCCCGGTCCGCTGGAGGCCAACACCAATTTCATCGTGCGCAACGGCGCAGGGATCACCGAGATCGCGTTCAATCTCGAGCGCAACAACATCATCTCCGATGGCCGCGTCTTCCGCTATCTCACCGCCACCCATCTGAACGATGGCGAAAGCCTCAAGGCCGGTGAATACGAGATCAAGGCGCACGCCTCGATGAACGAGATCATGGAACTGCTGAAATCCGGCAAGTCCATCCTCTATTCGATCTCCTTCCCCGAGGGCCTCAGCGTCCGCCAGATGTTGAACCGCATGAACGAGGATCAGGTGCTTGAGGGCGACCTCCCGACGGTCCTGCCGGCCGAGGGCAGCCTGCGCCCGGATACCTACAAGTTCTCGCGCGGCACCAAGCGCGCCGAGATCATCGAGCAGATGGCCGCTGCCCAGCAGAAGCTCGTGGATCAGATCTGGGACAAGCGCGATCCCTCGCTGCCCTTCAAGTCGAAGGACGAGATGATCGTTCTCGCCTCCATCGTGGAAAAGGAAACCGGCGTTCCAGACGAGCGGGCCCATGTGGCCTCGGTCTTCCTGAATCGCCTAGGCAAGGGCATGCGCCTGCAGTCGGACCCGACGATCATCTATGGATTGTTCGGCGGTGACGGCAAGCCGGCCGACCGGCCGATCTACCAGTCGGACCTCAAGAAAGAGACGCCCTTCAACACATATGTGATCAAGGGCCTACCGCCGACGCCGATCGCCAATCCCGGCCGTGATGCACTTGAGGCCGTTGCCAATCCGTGGAAGACGCAGGACCTCTACTTCGTGGCTGATGGCACGGGTGGCCACGTCTTCGCCGCCACGCTTGAGGACCACAACGCCAATGTCCGGCGCTGGCGCAAGCTGGAAGCCGACAAGGGCGCCGATCCGAATATCGCGGTCGATGGGCAGCCCGATGCGGCAACGCCCGCCGATACGCCGGCAGCGCCCGCTCCGGCTCCGAAGAAAAAGAGAAACTGACAGTATCGGAGGCTTCCATGGCTTTGCAGTCCATGACGGGTTTTGCGCGGCGCGAAGGCACGACCGATCGCTGGCGCTGGGCCTGGGAACTGCGCTCGGTAAACGGCAAGGGTCTGGATATCCGCCTGCGCCTGCCGCCGGGCCTCGAGCGGCTGGAAAACGACGTCAAGCGCCTTGCGGGCGAGCAGTTTAGCCGCGGCAACATGCAGGTGTCGCTATCCGTCTCGTCGCCCGAAAGCCGCGTCGAGACCGTCCTCAACCAGGAAGCGCTTGCCGCCGTTCTGTCGCTGCGCGATCAGCTGGCAGGGATCATCGATCCGGCGCCGCTGAAGCTCGATACGCTTCTCGGCATCCGTGGCATCGTCGATTTCCGCGAGACCGAGGATAGCCCGGAAGCGATCGCCGCGCGCGATGCCGAGATCATGAATGGCCTATCGCTGGCGCTGACCGATCTCAGGCATATGCGCGAACAGGAGGGGGCGGCGCTGTCCCGCGTGCTCCTCGATCAGGTGGCGATCATCGAGCGCCTGACTGGTGTCGTGGAAAGCGACCCGTCGCGTTCGCCACGCGAGATCGCGGCGCGGCTCGCGGCTCAGGTCGCGATGCTGATGGATGCATCCGGCAAGTTCGATCAGGACAGGCTCCATGCCGAGGCGGCGATCCTGGCGACCAAGGCGGATCTGCGCGAAGAGATCGACCGCCTGAAGGCGCATGTCGCCGCCGCGCGCGACCTGCTCGCCAAGGGCGGCCCTATCGGCCGCAAGCTCGATTTCCTTGCACAGGAATTTAACCGGGAATCGAATACAATATGCTCGAAGTCCAATGCGGCTGCCGTGACAGCGGCCGGTATTGAGTTGAAAGTGGTCATCGACCAGTTCCGCGAGCAAGTTCAGAATTTGGAGTGAACCATGAGCCCGACCCCGTCGAGCCCCCCAACATCAAGCAGCCCGACCGTGATCCCCCGTCGCGGGCTGATGCTTGTCCTGTCCTCGCCCTCGGGCGCCGGCAAGTCGACCATCGCGCGCAATCTCCTGGAGCGCGATCGCAGTCTTGAAATCTCGGTCAGCGTCACGACGCGCCAGCGTCGCCCGAGCGAGATTGCCGGTACGCACTATCATTTCATCTCCATCCCCCAGTTCGAGCGTATGCGCGACAGCGGCGAGCTGCTCGAATGGGCGGAAGTGCATGGCAATTTCTACGGCACGCCGCGCGAGCCGGTGGAGGCCGCTATGGCCGATGGCCGCGACATGCTGTTCGATATCGATTGGCAGGGCGCGTTGCAGCTGCAGGAAAAGATGAAGGCCGATATCGTTTCGATCTTCGTGCTGCCGCCGACCATGACCGAGCTCCAGTCGCGCCTGCACCGCCGTGCGGAGGACTCCGAAGAGGTCATCGCGACGCGCTTGGCCAATTCCCGCGCCGAGATCGCCCACTGGCGTGAATATGACTATGTCATCGTCAACGACGACCTGAACACCGCCTTTGAGGCCGTTCAGTCGATCGTGCGCGCCGAACGCCTGCGCCGCGACCGCCGCCACGGCATGTTCGACTTCGTGACCGGCCTGATCGAAGAGACGCCGGTGCTCTGATCCATCCGCCGGCGCCTTCGCGCCGGCGTCATTCCTTGAAATGATCAGCCGTAGCGACCGGTGATGTAGTCTTCGGTCCGCTTGTTCTTCGGCGCTTCGAATATCTGCGATGTCGGGCCATGCTCGACAAGTTCGCCCAGATACATGAAGGCGGTATTGTCCGAGATACGGCCCGCCTGCTGCATGTTGTGGGTCACGATCACGATCGTGAAGTTCGCCTTCAACTGCGCGATCAATTCCTCGACCTTGGCTGTCGAGATCGGATCGAGCGCCGATGTCGGCTCGTCGAGCAGCAGAACCTCTGGCCTGAGCGCCACGCCGCGCGCGATGCACAGTCGCTGCTGCTGACCGCCGGAGAGGCCGAGACCGCTCTGCTTCAGCTTGTCCTTGACCTCGTCCCAAAGGGCAGCCTGCCGGAGCGCTTCCTCGACACGCCCGTCCATCTCCGCCTTCGACAGCCGCTCATGATGGCGGATGCCATAGGCGACGTTGTCGTAGATCGACATGGGGAAGGGGACCGGCTTCTGGAACACCATGCCGACGCGGGCGCGCAGCTCGTTCATCGGATAGCGGGGGTCGAGAATGTTGTCGCCATCGAGCTTCACGGTACCTGTCGCCCGCATGCCGGGATAGAGCGCGTAGATGCGGTTGAGGATACGCAGCAGCGTGGACTTGCCGCAGCCGGACGGGCCGATCAGGGCCGAGACCTGTCGCTCCGGAAAGCTGATGCTGACATCCCGGATCGCCTGCGTCTTCCCGTAGAAGAAGTTGACGTTTTCGAGCGTGATCTTGTCGGTCTTCATGGTATTCGCGGTCCTGCCGGTATCGAGTGTGCTGGAAGATTGCAGCATTATTTCCCCCGTCTGCTCAGGATGATTCGTGATCCGACACTGAGCAGCAGCACGATGGCGGTCATGACGAAGGCGCCGGCCCAGGCGAGCGTATGCCACTCGTCATAGGGGCTCATCGCGTACTGGAAGATGACGACGGGAATGTTGGCCATCGGCCCGGACATGTCCGTGCTCCAGTACTGGTTGTTGAGGGCGGTGAAGAGAAGCGGCGCCGTCTCGCCGGAGATACGGGCGACAGCAAGCAGCACGCCGGTCAGGATACCCGCCGACGCTGCGCGATAGAGCACATGCACCGTCACCTTCCAGCGAGGGATGCCGAGCGAAAGTGCGGCCTCGCGCATGACGTCTGGCACCAGCCGCAGCATCTCGTCGGTGGTGCGTACCACGACGGGAAGGAAGATGAAGCCAAGCGCGATACCACCGGCATAGCCCGAAAAGCGCCCGGTCTGACGAACCACCAGCTCATAGATGAACAAGCCGATGATGATCGACGGTGCGCTGAGCAGGATGTCGTTCACGAAACGAACGAGATCGCCGATCTTCTTGCCGCGGCTGTATTCCGAAAGATAAGTGCCGGCAAGGATGCCGATCGGCGTGCCGAGAACAACAGCCATCAGGACGATCAGAAGGCTGCCCATGAAGGCATTCGCCAGACCACCGTCTTCGCCGGGTGGCGGCGTCATTTCAGTGAGCAGTCGAGGGCTGAGCGCCTCGATGCCGTTGATCAACGTCGTCCACAGAATCCAGACGAGGAAAATGAGGCCGATGACTGTCGCGACCGTTGCGAGCGAGAGCGCGATGGCGCTTTTGATCTGCCGGTAGCGGTAGAGGGAGTTGGATGTCGTCATCATTATTCTCCCTTCTGCCTGGCGATCCTGAGCAGCATCAGCTTGGCTGCTGCAAGGACGATGAAGGTGACCACGAAGAGGATGAAGCCCAGGCCGATCAGCGACGACAGATAGAGATCCGTATCGGCTTCGGTGAACTCGTTGGCGATGGCCGCGGCGATCGAGTTGCCGGGCTCCATCAGCGAGATCGCGATATTGTGCGTATTCCCGAGCACGAAGGTGACGGCCATGGTCTCGCCGAGCGCGCGGCCAAGGCCGAGGAAGATGCCGCCGACGACGGCGGTGCGCGTATGCGGGATGACGATATCGCGCACGACCTCCCATTTGGTCGAGCCGAGCGCGTAGGCCGATTCCTTCAGCTGTGCCGGGACGACGAGGAATACATCGCGCATGACCGAAGCAATGTAGGGGATGATCATGATGGCGAGCACGATGCCCGATGTCAGCATGCCGATCCCCATGGGTGCGCCCGAAAACAGCGCGCCAATAACCGGCAGCGGACCGAGCCAGTCGATCAGCGCTGGCTGGATATAATCGGACATGAAGGGGGCGAAGGTGAAGAGGCCCCACATGCCGTAGATGATGCTCGGAATGCCGGCAAGCAGCTCGATGGCGCCGCCGATCGGTCCGCGCGCCCAGCGTGGTGCCACTTCGGTGACGAACACCGCGATGCCAAGGCTGACGGGAACGCCGATGATCATCGCGAGCGCCGAGGTGACCAGCGTGCCGTAGATCGGCACGAGGCCGGCGAATTTCTGGGCGACGGGATCCCATTCGGTGCCGTAGAGGAATTCCAGGCCGAAGGTGCGGAAGGCAAGCAGGCCGCCCCAACCCATGGAAAAGGTCGCGGCCAGAAGCGCTATCAGGACGAACATGCCGCAGCAGAGCACGATCGCGGAAAATACCATGTCGCCGGTCGCGCCATGGCGACGCTTCACGCCGACACTCTCGGCGCGCTGCGATGCCAAAACTTGGCTCATTGTCTGTTCTCTAATCTTTGAGGGGCAATCAAAGTTAAGCCGGCCGGAAAGCAGAGCTCTCCGGCCGTTTCGACATTGTGGGGATCAACCCTTAAACTGGGCGGTCCAGTAGGCTTCGATCTGCTTCACGAGGCTATCGGGAAGCGGAACGTAGTCGAGCGAGGAAGCCTGCTTCTGGCCGTTCTCGAGCGCCCACTTGAAGAACTCGAAGGCAGCCTTGGAGCGAGCTTCGTCCTTGGCCTGCTTGTACATGATCGCCCAGGTCGTAGCCGTGACCGGCCAGGCCTTGTCGCCAGGAGCGTTGGTCATGATGAGGTTGAAGTCCTGAGCCTTGTCCCACTCGGCGCTGGCTGCGGCAGCAGCGAAGCTCTCGGCGTTCGGCTTCGGATACTTGCCGGCAGCGTTTTCGATGAGGACGTAGGGCAGCTTGTTCTGCAGCGCATAGGCGTACTCGACGTAACCGATCGAGTCCTTCACGCGCGTAACGTAGGCTGCAACGCCTTCGTTGCCCTTGCCACCGATGCCGACAGGCCAGTTGACGGCGGTGCCTTCACCAACCTTGGACTTCCAGTCGGCATTGACCTTCGAGAAGTAGTTGGTCCAGTTGAAGCTGGTGCCGGAACCGTCCGAGCGGTGAACGACGGCGATCTGCGAATCCGGCAGCTTGACGCCCGGGTTCAGGTCGGCGATGGCCTTGTCGTTCCACTTGTTGACGTTGCCGAGGTAGATGTCAGCCAGAACCTTGCCGGTGAGCTTCAGTTCACCCGACTTGATGCCCTTGACGTTGATGACCGGAACGATGCCGCCAACAACCAGCGGAAACTGGCCAAAGCCGCCATCCGTCAGTTCCTTGGATTCGAGCGGCTTGTCGGAGGCGCCGAAATCGACCGTTGCGGCCTTGATCTGAGCGATACCGCCGCCCGAACCGATCGACTGATAGTTCAGCTTGTCGCCGGTCTTCTTGTTGTAGTCAGCCGACCACTTGGAGAGAACCGGGTAAACGAAGGTGGAGCCGGCGCCGGTGATATCGGCGGCGGAGGCGGAGGCGGCCATGACAGCCGCAAGGCCGATGCCGAAACAGGTCGTCAAAAATCTGTTGGTACGCATAAGGGTTCGCTTTCCTGAAAGCTGAAAAGATGACGGCGAGATCAATAGGGGGCTACTTGTTTGCTTGCGCAACGAGTCTCGCCGGGAACGGGCTATTCCCCAGAGATAACAGTTTCATGACAGTCGGTGAGGCAAACCGCATTCACACGATGTTAAAGCGCATCGTCGAGAAAAAGTTGGTTTTCGGGCGCGGAAATACTTCGTTCTCCCAAGTCAAGACGACTGGAATTGTAGTGTTTTAACAGCATAGAAGGCTGCCGCCTCCGCGCAAGCTAGCGTTGATTTTGATGAGGCGTGGAGGGATTAGAGGCTGTTCGCCAGACGGCAAAATTCTTCAACCGAAAGCGTCTCGGCACGTCTCTGCGGATCGATCCCTGCTTTTTCGAGCAGCTTCTCGCCGCCGATCGGCTTCAGGCTTTGGCGCAGCATCTTGCGGCGCTGCCCGAATGCCGCCTGGGTCACTTTTTCGAGATTGGCGACGGAACACGGGATCGGGTTCTCGTTCGGCGTCAGATGCACCACCGTGGACGTTACCTTCGGCGGAGGGGTGAAGGCCTGCGGAGGGATGTCGAACGCCATGTGCGCGTTCGTACGCCAGCCACAGAGCACGCCGAGACGCCCATAGTGGTCATCTTCCTCGTCGGCGACGATACGCAAGCCCACTTCCTTCTGGAACATCAGCGTCAACGACTGCCAGAACGGCGGCCATTGCTTTGGCAACAGCCAGTTCACCAGGAGTTGGGTTCCAACATTATAGGGAAGGTTGGCGATGATCTTCACCGGCCCCTCGGGCGCCAGCGCCTCGAAATCGGTGGTTAGAGCATCGCCTTCGATAACCTCAAGCCGACCAGGATAATGCGCCGATACTTCGGCAAGCGCCGGCAGGCAACGTGGATCGCGCTCGACGGCGATGACCTTCTTGGCGCCGAGCGCGAGGATCGCTCGCGTCAAGCCGCCCGGGCCGGGCCCGACCTCGAACACTGTCGCATCTTCGAGAGGGCCTGCGTTGCGCGCCACCTTCTGCGTGAGGTTGAGGTCGAGGATAAAGTTCTGCCCAAGCGCCTTGCGCGCATCCAGGCCATGCCGCCTGATAACGTCGCTCAGCGGCGGCAATCCGTCGAGTGCGGCCATCAGGAATTGCTCTTGGAAACGCGACCGAGGTGTCCGGCGAGCTTCAGGGCGGCAACCAGGCTGCTCTCGCGCGCAAGACCCTTGCCGGCGATGCCGAAGGCCGTGCCGTGGTCGGGGGAGGTGCGGATGAAGGGCAGGCCAAGTGTCACGTTGACGGCGTCATCGAAGCCGAGCGCCTTGGTCGGGATCAAAGCCTGGTCGTGATACATGCAGACCGCCACGTCGTAGCGCGCACGCGCCTCGTCGTGGAACATGGTGTCGGCGGGCAGGGGGCCGATCGCGTCGATGCCCTCGGCGCGAAGGAACTGGATCGCTGGATGGATGACGTTGGCGTCCTCCTTGCCGATGGCGCCATCTTCGCCGGCATGCGGATTGAGACCCGCAACGGCAAGACGTGGATTGGCGATGCCGAAGCGCTGGACGAGATCGGCATGCGCGATCCGGCAGGTCTCGACGATCAGCTCCGCCGTCAGCGCCTGCGGCACATCCTTGATCGGGATGTGGATCGTGACAGGGATCGCCCGAAGCTTCGGCCCGGCAAGCATCATGACGGGTGTCACGGGCGTGCCGGTCGCGCGTTTCGCAAGCTCGGCCAGAAACTCGGTATGACCAGGAAAGCGGAAACCGCTCTCGTAGAGAACGGACTTGGCGATCGGGTTGGTGACGACGCCAAGCGCTTCGCCGCTGATCGTCAGCGATACAGCCTGCTCGATCGCGGCAATCGTCCCTCGGGCCGTCGCGACGTGGGCTTCGCCGGCGATGACTTCGATCCCCGCGGGGATCGGCAGAACGGGGATTGCGTCGGCGAAAACGTCGATTGCGCCGGCGCAATCGGTCTCGCGGATCGCGACGGTCAGATCCAGCATCCGTGCACGCGTGGCAAGGACATCAGGATCGCCGATGAAGATGAATGGCGGCAGGCCAAGCTCGCGGCGGCGCAGCCAGGCCATCAATGTGACGTCAGGGCCGATCCCGGCGGGATCGCCCTGGCTGAGAGCAAGCGGGCGCGAAAAGGCGAGCGTCATTGGCATCAGCGGCGAATGATCTGCGCCTTGTTGCGCAGCTCTTCGAGATACTTCGTGGAATTGGCGTTTTCCGGCGGCGCGTTCTTGTCCTTGGCCTTGTTGAGATCTTCTTCACGGAAGACCATCTCGGCTGCCTGGTCGTCGGAAACCTGACGCTGGCTGCAGATAGCCAGATACTCGACGCCCTTCTCGGTGACGCGCGTTGCCGTGGTGTTGCCTTTGGCCTGTTCGACAAGCGGCTTCCACTCCGGTGGCAGTTCCGGCGCCAGCATGCGGCCGAGATCACGAACGGAGACGTCGCGCATCGTGGCGGCGAAAACCTTGGCCTGTTCGCAGCCCGGATATTTCGAGCGCGAGGCTTCCGCTTCGCTCTTGCGCTTGCCGACGATGCCCTTCTTGCTGGCGGGCACGACGAAGATCATCTGCTGCAGAATGTACTCGGTGGTCTCCGGCTTCTGCTTGTTGTTTTCCATCATGCGGGCAACGAGGTCGGCATTCGACATCTTGTTGCTGTTGCCATAACGGGCGTTCACCAGGCGCGGCCAGCTCATCTGCACGGCGATGAAGGCTTTGAAGTGATCGACGCCGACGCCGGCCTGGCTCAGAATCTGCGTCATCTGCGCGGTGGTCAGCTTGTTGCCGGTGGCAAAGCGCGCGAAGGAGGCATCCACATCGTCCTTGGAGACCGACATGCGAACGCGGGCAATTTCCTGCTGCTTCAGAGTCTGCTCGATAAGCTGGTCCTCAGCGGCCTTCGCGTCCGCCTTCTGGTGCTGGAGGCGCAGGAAGGCTTGGCGCTTGGCTACGTCACCGCTGGTGAGGGCCGTACCGTTGACGACCACCCGGACTTCGCTCGCCGCATAAGCCATGTTGGCCTTTGGCAGCGCCAAGCCCGCGACAGTGGCGAATGCCAAGCCTGCGATCATCGTTCTTACGGTGTTCTTCGCGCCAATCATCTGTCGACCCTTCCCATTGACGCCGCGCTTTCGCGTCGCGGCGCGCCTACCTTACCGAGATAACGTCAGCGTTGCTGCCTTCGAGACGCAGCAGCATATGCCGCATATATCCAATGGCCACAATGTCCTGCATAGCGTTACGGCGAAAGAAAGGCTCCTTTCTTTCGCCGTGCTACAAAATCGATCAGTTGTTGTAGATGTTACCGTATCCGAGCTCGCTGGCGTCACCGACATTGATGTCGCCGAGAGTGCGGAATGTCAGCCTCGCGCCGATCGTCCAATCGCTTGCCGACTGGTCGCTGGTATCGCGCTTGTCGGAGTAGGCGATCGTGAAGATCGTGCACTCGTCTTCGTAGGTGAGGCCGATGGTCTGACGCGTGAACGTGTTGTTGTTCAGATCGTAGGCGATACCGCCGAAGATCGACCAGTAATCCTTGAACTTGACCCGAGCGCGCGTCTGGAGTTCGTCGTTATCCGTGTCGTAGCCATATTCAGGCTGCGCGGAGACGTGCGTGTAGAGAAGCTGGCTCTGGAACGCGTCAGTCTCGAAGCCGGCCGTAAGATCACCGCGCCGAAGCTCGAAGCTCTTCTCGTCGAGGCGATACGAAGCGGCGAAGGCAAAGCCCTGCGGCGTCTCGATGCCACCAAGGCCGACATAGTCGGAGCGCGTGGTTTCGAGACCGGAATCGGCGCCGACATTGACGAGATCGTCAGTGGCGAACGAATTCTGGCCGCCCAACTGGAAGGACTGACCGAAGATGCCGTGCAGCTTGTAGCCGTTGTCGAACGTGCCGGTGTACTGGAAACCGATGTTGGCACGCGTGCCGCCTTCGATACGGTCGTAACCGGAGAACTTATCGCGTTCGAACAGATTGGTCGCGTCGAAGACGAGGCTCTGCGCGTCTTCGTTCGGAAGTCTGCCAGCCAGCGATTCGTTCGGGCGTGCATAGATCTGCATGATCGGCTCGAACACATGCGTGCTGTTGTCCGTCGTGGCCAGGATCGGATAACGCATTTCCAGGCCGGCCGTCACCATGCCGCGCGTCGCGGCATCGCTGGTGTCATAGTTGCCGTCGTAACCGACCGGGTCGTCCATGTTGAGCGAGAGCGCGTCGCCACGGGCGGAAAGCAGTGGCGTGATCAGAACACCGGCAGGCGTCACGAAGGTGCGCTTCCAGGTCAGTTCGCCGGTCAGACGAGACGTCTGGCCTTCAAGGCCACGGTAACGATCGAAGCCGGCGACGTCGTAGAAGTCGTCATGCCCACGCGAGATATTGGTAAAGTTCACGTCGGCCGAGACTTCACCGCCGGCGAGCGGCTGCGGCGCCACGTAGTGATAGTCCATCACCGGATAGACGATCGCCTGCTGCTTCTCGGCCGTGTTCGAAGGATCGGCATCCTGCACGTCGAAGTAGAAGGAGCGCAGATCGAAATAGTTCCGCTTACCGAGACCAGTCAGGTAGATCTGGTTGGTCTGCGTCGAATTATCGTAGCCTTTGAGCTTGTAGGTGCGCGAGAAGTTGTTGTCGCTCTGCACCATCACATCCCAGCCGAAACTCCAGCGCGGATTGATTTTGAAGGCACCGGTCGAGGCGATCATGCCGCGCGCATCGTTCTGCGCGTCGCTGGTCCCTTCAGTGAACGTGCTGGAATTCATCTGGCTGATACCAGCCACGCGCAAAGTGTGCGTGCCGTTCTCGAAGCGCTGACGGAATTCAGCATCGGCCAGGAAGCCCTGCGTCGTGTAGCCCGTACCCGTCACCGTCGCGTCCATGCTGGGCGAGATAACGTAGTAGTAGGGAACAGACAGGCCGAAGCCGAGATTCTGCGCGCTGACGAAGCTCGGGAACAGGAAGCCCGACTTACGCTTGACGGTATTGTCGGGAACGACGAGCCATGGAACATAGGCGATCGGGTGGCCGAGCAGCTCCATGCGGGCGTGCTCTAGGCGAATCGTGTGCTTCTCGCCGTTCTGGATGACGCGTTCGGCCTTCACCTGCCAGAATGGCGGTTTCTCGGGCTTCTCGGCGCAAGGCAGACAGGCCGTGTAGACGCCCTTGTTCAGAATCATCTCGGTGCCGCCGACCCGCTCGCCGGTTTCAGCGACGATACGCGTATTATCGGGTGTCTCGATTCGAAGCGAATTGATGAAACCGTTGGCGAAGTCATCGGTGACGTCGAGCTTGTCGGAGTACATGCGCGTGCCGTCGGGGCTGACGAGCTCGACATTGCCGAGCGCCATCATCCGGCCGGTCTTCTGATTGTACTCGACTCGCTGCGAGACCATCTTGTAGCCGGCGTAATTGATCTGCACGCCGCCCACGGCCGAAACGACCTCGGCGTCTTTATTATAGACGAGCTCATTGGCCGAAAGAAGCATCTTGGCTTCCTTCGAAACATTGGGCTTCATAGTTTGCAAAGCGTCTTGAGCGATGGCAACGGGAATGTTGCCGTTATAGCTGCACAGGGCTACGCCTGCGAACAGGGCAACCAACTGCTTACGAACACTTTTGCGGTTGCCTGCCGCCACTAGCCATCCTCCTGATGAAGCAGAATTGTTGCACCCAAAGCCAAGGCGACGATGACCGGAATCCACGTCGCCACGAAAGGCGGGACAACCCCACTGCTTCCGAATGCTTTCACAAGCACGGTGACCACATAAAGCACGAAGCCTGCCAGGATGCCACCCAGAATCACGGACCTCGATTGGTTGAACCGGCTAAATTTTAGGGACACTGTTGCAGCAATGAGAGTCATCGCGATGAGCAACAGTGGTTGAGACAACAAAGAGTGGAATTGAGTCTCGAGAGCCTTGGTCGGAATCCCGAAGGATTTCGCGATATCGATTCGATGCGAAAGATCGAAAAATGCAATGGTTTCAGGGGCGGTAAGCCTCTGTTCGACGAAGTCCCGTTTCAAATTGGTACGGACTTGTACCTCATCCTTACGCTGAGCGATTTCCCCCGGGCGACGCTCGATAACGTTCTTAAGAAGCCAGTAACCATCTTCCAATTTTGCGGACGCCGCGTCCTGTCTGAGGATGATGTGATTGCTCGAATCGAAGTGCACAAGCACCGCGTCGACGAGCAGCGTTCCGCCCTCCAGAACGCTCCGCGCGCCGATGATTGCGTCGTCCTGGTTGCTGATCTGGCGGATCCACGGAACCTGAGGTCCACCCTTCGAGGCGCCATTGTCGCCGCGCCAGTTGCTCTCGACCGTCGCGGCCTGCCGCTGCCCCCAGGCAGCCAGAGGGTTGAGGATCGTCATAACCCCGATACCGAGCAGAAACGCGCCGGCGATGAAGGGCGACATGAACTGCCAGACCGAAATACCGGCGGCGCGCGTCACGACCAGTTCGTATTTGCGATTGAGGCCGATCAGCACGGTCATGCCGACGAACAGCGCGATGAAGGGAACCGTCTGCTGCAGGATGAGCGGCAAGCGCACGGCCGTCATCAGCAATCCGCCGGTCACCGTATAGCCCGGCAAGCCGGACATGCGGCTCGCGGTTTCGCTGAAGTCGACGAGATAGACGATGCCGATGACACCGAGGAAGAACCACATCGCCGTCGTTGCATAACGGCGGAAGAAATAGCGGCCGAGCGTACCGAAAATCATGCGTCACCTCCGGCCGAGCGGGGGAAGCGCTGCTGCAGCTTGCGCCAGCCGACGGCAATCCAGTTGCCGATGAAGCCAAGCAGCGAGATTCGTTTGTGCGAAACCAGCGAAACAATCGCCAACGCGCTGATTCCGAGCGGCAGCGCATAGAGGATGCCGATGAAGATTGGTTTCGATTCGATCTGGTTGGCAGCGTAGAACGTCGCCCATCGAACCGCGAAGGCGAGCACCAGCGCCGACACCATTGGGTGCAGCCGCGCCTCGCGATGCGAGCGTGCATCACCGGCAATCGCAAGCGAAACTAATGAGAGGACAAGCGGCAGCAGCCAATCGGTCAGGCGCCTGTGAAGCTCTGCAGTGTAGCTGCCGGGTTTGGCAATGTAGTCCTTGTCCGTCGGATCGGGGTTGAGTAGGAACGGCAGTTCGCGGTCGGACGCGCGCAGCGTCGACTGGCCGCGGTTCTGCGTAAGATCGGAGAGATCGAACGAATAGGAATCGAAGCGGATGATGGAGACGTCGCCGGTCGTGGTTTTCCGGTGCACCTCGCCATCATGCATGATCAGCGACGTGCCCTTTTCGTCCACAGCGCCTTCGCGAGCATAGTAGATCAGCTGAAAGGCCGGGTCGCGCTCGTCGACGACGAACAGGCCCTTGAGCACGCGTCCGGCCAAGCGCTCGGAGATTTGCACATAGAGGCCGGTATCGATCTGGCGGAAGTTTTTCTCTTCAATCACGGTTGAGAGCAGATCGGCGTAAGCCGCTGCAATCATTTGCCTTGCGCCGGTCTTCGCCTTCGGCTCGACGACGTTGTCGACAAGAAAGGAGAAGGCGCTGATGACGGCCGCGAGAATGATGATCGGGCGCCAGATGATGCTGCGGCGCGCGCCGGCGGCATCGATAACGGCAAGCTCCGAATCGTTGTTCATCGTTGTCAGCGTCTGGGTTACGCCGATGACGAGCGCGAAGGGCAGAACGACGGGGATGATCGAGGGCAGGATAAGCGTTGCGAGCTTGGCGAAGGAGCCGACCGACTGGCCGCTATCCGTCACGAGATTGATGCGCTGCAGCACCTGCGTCGTCCAGATGATCGCGAGCACGGGCAATAGGGCGACGAGAAACATCTGGCCCACGCGCCGCAATATGTATGTTTCAAGCAGTTTCATGCACGCCCTTGAACGCTCTTCGCGAATTCTTGCCGCCACGCAGCGAAAACCATCTACGCTTTTTGGTTTGCTTTTGCGACAAGCTACCGTCGAAAATTCATTCAATTTTCAGTTTTTTTTCCCGCTGTGGCGAATCGGTCAGCGCCAGGATGCCGGCAAAAACAACGAAGGATGACAGCCATCCAAGAATGACGTCGGACAGATAGTGTGCTCCGAAGGCCAGGCGCAATGCTGGCGCCAGTAACGAAATCGTGGCCAGCGGCAGCAAGAGTGCGCGTCGCGACGCGCGCGGCATGATGAAGAGAAGACAGAGCAGCCAGCCGGCACCGGCTGCTTCGCCTGAAACGAACGAACAGTTAGACAGACACTTGCCCGCCGTCGATCCGGCCGGAACGAAGTCGAGCGCGCCGCCGAAATCGGTTGTGGAAAAGGGGCGAGGGCGCCCCCAATGGTCCTTCAGGATGAAGTTGACGAGAACGATCGGGCCGAGGATCAGCGAACCGAGGGCGATCTTCAGCCTGCGTGCGCGCTCGGCGTCGAAGGTGGCGCCGAACTGGCTGTAGCAATCGATGAACTTCCAAAGCAGTATAAAGGCGGCGATGTAGGGAAGGCGCAGGAAAAGCGTGCGAAGCATCTGCAGTGTGAATTCCTGGCGATAAGCAAAGTGTCCGCAAACCTCGCGAAGCGACTTGCCTGCGGTGCAGGCCTCTTTGGTGAAGAAATGCGCGGACACCTCCTGATCGATCTGTGGAAACAGATAGAAAATGGCGAGCAACACTAACCAGGTGATGAGAAGAAGCTTGAAGATATCGGCGGCGCTCAAGCCCGCCTCGCGTATGGCAATCGGCCTGAAAGCCTTCAGTATGGAGTTCAAGACCGATCCTCACGCTGGCAATTTGCCCGGACCAATAGTCGTCGCGCATGACATTTTGTTGACGCAACTCCCGCGCTCGTTGCCGCGATGGGCGCGACAAAGACTTGTCTTCAGTGGTGAAAACCTGAATGATCGGGCAAGAGGATTTAAAACGATCCCACTGGAGAAGACATGTCAGCCAAATTCGATATCTCGTTTGAAAAATCTGCCGAAATTGCCGGTGGATACGCCATTCTGTTGCAGGCCAAGGGGCAGGATCTCGCCGCCGGTGCAAGTGTCGCCGACCCATCGGGCGTGGTGGCCAAGGCCGCCAAGATCGCCGGCTTCTCGGCCAAGCTCGCCGGCGCGCTCGATATCGTGGCACCCGAGGGATCGAAGGCCGAGCGCATCTTCGTCATCGGTCTCGGCAAGTCGGATGCCCTGGTTTCGTTCGATTGGCTGAAGGCGGGCGGTGCTGCCGCCTCGAAGATCAAGAACACGACGGATGTGACGATCTTTGTGGACGCGCCTGGCGTGGAGGTCACCGCAACCCAGGCCGCCGATTTCGCGCTCGGCATGATGTTGCGCGCCTATGGCTTCGATACCTACAAGACGAAGAAGTCGGACGACGACAGCAACGGCAAGGACGGCAGCGCGTCGGTCAAGGTGCGCATAGTCACGGCAAACGCCGCTGATGCTGCGAAGGCCTTCGAGGTCTCGCAGGCGGTTGCCGATGGCGTCAATCTGGCGCGCGATCTCGTCAACGAGCCGGCCAACGTGCTGGGCCCGGTCGAATTCGCCGCCAAGGCCAAGGAACTCGAAAAGCTTGGCGTCGAGGTCGAGATTCTGACGGAAAAGGAAATGAGCAAGCTCGGCATGGGCGCGCTTCTCGGCGTCGCTCAGGGGTCCGTACGCCCGCCGCGCCTGGCTGTCATGCAGTGGAAGGGCGGCAAGAACGGCGATGCGCCGCTCGCCTTCATCGGCAAGGGCGTCGTCTTCGATACGGGTGGTATCTCCATCAAGCCGGCCGGCGGCATGGAAGACATGAAGGGCGACATGGGCGGTGCCGCTGCCGTCACCGGCCTCATGCATGTGCTGGCCGCCCGCAAGGCCAAGGCGAACGTCGTCGGCATCATCGGCCTGGTCGAGAACATGCCCGATGGCAACGCGCAGCGTCCCGGCGATATCGTCACCTCCATGTCCGGCCAGACGATCGAGGTCATCAACACCGATGCCGAAGGCCGCCTCGTTCTCTGTGACGCCGTCTGGTATTGCAACGACCGCTTCAAGCCCAAGTTCATGATCGATCTCGCGACGCTCACCGGCGCGATTCTCGTGGCCCTGGGCAACATCCAGGCCGGCCTGTTTTCCAACGACGACAAGCTGTCGGAGCAGTTGATCGCGGCCGGAACCGAGACCCACGAGCGCCTTTGGCGCATGCCGCTGGGCAAGGAATACGACAAGATGATCGATAGCAAGTTCGCCGACATGAAGAACACCGGCGGTCGCCACGCCGGTTCGATCACGGCTGCCCACTTCATCGGCCGCTTCGTTGGCGACACGCCCTGGGCACATCTCGATATCGCCGGCACGGCCATGGGTTCGCCGCTCGACGAGATCAACCAGTCCTGGGGTTCCGGCTACGGCGTGCGGCTGCTCGATCAGCTGGTACGCGCCAACTACGAATCATGACCGAGGTCCTGTTCTACCATCTGACCGAATCCAAGCTGGAAGACGCGCTTCCGCCGTTGCTCGACAAAAGCGTCGAGCGCGGCTGGCGCGTCGCGGTTCAGATGAAGGAAGCGACTCACAGAGATGCGCTCGATGCGCATCTCTGGACCTTTCGCGAAGACAGCTTCCTGCCGCACGGCACGGATGAGGGCGAACTCGCCGGCAATCAGCCGGTTCTCCTGACTGTCGCCGACGACAACATCAACGGCGCGACAGTCCGCTTCATCGTCGCCGGCGCCGAGCCGCCGCCGCTCGATCCCTATGAGCGGGTCGTCTTCATGTTCGATGGCTATGACCAGGAGCAGCTTGAAGGCGCACGCGCGCAGTGGAAGAAGCTGAAAGGTGAGGGACACAGCCTCACATATTGGCAGCAGACGCCCGAGGGCCGCTGGGAAAAGAAGGCCTAGCCCCGACAGATCTAGCCGGGGCAGACGCTGGCGGGATCAGGCGATCCCTGCATCCTTGACCACCTGCTCGACGAAATCGTGCTTCGCGCGGGTATACTCCGCCCGGCTTGACGCATGCGTGCCGGCGAGGTCGATTTTCAGCTGCTCATAGGCGCGGGCGAGGTCGGGATTGGCGCGCAGCGCATCGCGAAACGCCAGCATGCGGTTCCAGTTCTCGCCGCGATATTCCACGACATGCACCAGATGCGTCCGCGTCTCGCCCTTGATGCCGCGTCCGAAGATGTGATCGTCGGGCACGAGATCGGTGCCGGCGTAGTCGTAGCCGATGCTTTCCATCGCGCCGACGCAGGCTGGGCCGTCGGCGAAGTAGCGAATGCCGACCATGATATCGATGATCGGCTTGGCTTTGATTGATGGGATTGAGGTGCTGCCGACATGCTGGATGTCGATGACGGTGTCGCCGAGCGCCTGGCGGATCGCCTCCGCCTCTTCTTCATAGGCCTCATGCCATAAGGCATTTGCGTCGGAGAGCGATACCGTCAGGTTTTTCAAGCCTAGACCGAAAGCTTCATCGTCGCGCATGCCGAACCTCTGAGATACCCAAGTTGACCTTACTGTATCACGAGGTTCGGCAATTTCGAATCAATCGTGGAAGGCTTCGACGAACTTGCGGCGGCCGAGCATGAAGGCGTCGGCGACGTGGCGCAGCGGCGCGAGGTCGACGTCGGACTTGCCAGCCTTGACGATTTCCGCGAAGCGGCGATAGAGCGAAGGATATTCCTCTTCCGGAGCCTCGAACTTGAGCTCGCCGTTGATCGACAGCTTCGAGCCGCCTTCCGCCAGAACCATCTTGCCTGCTGCCGTCTCGGCGAAGATATCCCAGCTCTGCTTGCCTGTCTGGCGCCAGTCGAATTCGACATGCGCGGGGACGTTGTCGGCGTTCTTGAAGTGCAGATCGGCTGCGATCGGCGCGTCGCGGTTCTCGGGGAATTCCAGCGTCGCGCTCGTCAGGAAGATCGCCTTCGGCAGGATGTGCGTGACGATCGACAGAGCGTTGATGCCGGGATCGAATACGCCAAGGCCGCCGGCCTGCCAGATCCAGTCCTGATTCGGATGCCACTGGCGCACATCTTCCTTCCAGACGACGTGAACGCTTTCGATGGTCGTGGACGCGAGGAAGGACTTGGTAGCCTCTACCGCCGCCGCATAGCGCGAATGCCAGCTGGCAAACAGCGATACGCCCTTGGAAGCTGCGAGCGCCTCCAGATCGGCCACTTCGCTCAGCGTCGCGCCGGGAGGCTTTTCAAGGAACACGTGCTTGCCGGCAGAGAGAGCCTTGTGCGCGGCCTCGTAGCGATACTGCGGCGGCATGCACAGCGACACCGCGTCGATCTCGGGCACGGCGTCGAGCATCGCGTCGATCGTCGTAAAGCTCTGGATACCATCGACTGTGCCGTGACGGCTCGCCGTGGCGATCAGGTTGAAATCCGGGTTCTTGGCGATGGAGGGAAGGTGCTGGTCGCGGACGATCTTGCCGACGCCGACGATGGCGAGGTTGATGGGTGACATGCTGTTGGCTCGCTTCGGTGTTTCGCTCAAAAGTATGATTATTGGGCGCCTGTTTTAACAGAAAGACGCCGGCGGGCAAGCGCCGGCGTCTGCTGCGAACCTCGAATTCCGCAGTCGGATTAAAGCGACGCCATAACGGTCGGGGCAACCGGCTTCTTGAACTTCAGCGTCACCACCTTGTAGCCTTCGGCCTCCAGCTTGGAGAGCAGGGTGGGAAGCATGGTTGCCGTGCGATTGTGGATGTCGTGCATCAGGATGATGCCGCGTCCGCGCTTGTGGAGAAGGTCGAGCGTCCGCTTGGTGACGGCAGCGGGCGTCGTGTTGAAATAGTCCTTGCTGTCGACATCCACGTCCATGACGACCATATCCCGCATGGCGATCGCGGCGCGTAGCTTGTGGCTGTCGGCGAGATAGGGGAAGCGGAAGAAGTTGACGTCGACGCCCGTGGCCTTGGTCACGGCCGCTTCGCCGCGCATGACTTCCGCCATAGCCATGTCGAAGGTGAGGGCCGCCAGATTGTCGTGCTTGTAGGTGTGGCTGCCGATCGCATTACCGTCCATCGCGACCTTGCGGGCGAGTTCGGGATGCAGCGCCGCCATTTCGCCGACCATCATGAAGGCGCCCTTGACGCCGAACTCGTCGAGCGTCGCCAGCACGCGGTCGGTGCGGCCCGGGATCGGACCGTCGTCGAAGCTGAGAATGACTTCCTTGTCCTGCAGCCGGATATCGTGGATCGATGAGACGGTCATGACGCGGCCGGCGAGGTGGTGCTGCTTGCCGAAACCACGTGCGCGCGGCTGATCGGTCGAATCGCCGCCGCTGGTGTCCTGCTTGCCTTCAGGCGCCACGATCGACGAGGTCTTGATCGTCTTGTCGGGCGCGGGCTGCTTTGTTGTCTGGCAACCGGCGAGGGCGGCGGCGCACAGAAGAAGACCGGAGTAAAAAGCGAAGCGATGCATGAAGAGTGTCTCAACAAATCAGTAATGAATGTTGAGACAACCTTGATGATTATGGTTAACGATCGGTTTCTTTCGACCGTTCGCGCGCTAACAAATGTTAATTTCGAAGCGCTAGAGCAATGACTGTGGCTATCCCGCCATAGCCTCTTCGTATTCGGACGAAAGCTCCAGCCATTGCTCTTCGGCCGCAGCCAGCTTGGCGGCCGCTTCGCCGCGCTGCTTGGCCTTCTCGGCGGCCTTGGCTGGCGCCTTCTCGTAGAGCACGGGATCCGCAAGTTCCGCATCAAGGCCCTGAATCAGTTTCTCCAGCTTCCCCGTCAAGGATTCGATTTCGTTGATCTTTTTCTTGAGAGGGGCGAGCGAGGCGCGCCGGTCGGCGTTCAGCTTGCGCTGGTCCGCCTTGGTCGCCGTCTCCTCAGTCACTTGCGGCTTTTCGTCTTTTTTTTTGCCGGAGGCGACGATCAGGTCGCGATACTCGTCCATGTCGCCTTCGAAGGTGGTGACCGTGCCATTGTTGACCAGCCACAGCCGGTCGACGGTCGCCTCGATCAGATAGCGATCGTGCGAAATCAGGATCACCGCGCCGTCATAGTCGTTCAGCGCCTCAATCAGCGCCCGGCGGCTGTCGATGTCGAGATGGTTGGTCGGTTCGTCGAGAATGAGCAGGTTCGGCGCATGGAAGGCGGCAAGACCCATCAGCAGACGCGCCTTTTCTCCACCGGACAGATCCTTGGCGGCCGTCGACATCTTTTCCGTCGCAAGACCCATCTGCGCGACGCGGGCCCGCACCTTGGCCTCCGGCGCTTCCGGCATCAGCCGGCGCACATGCTCGACCGGCGATTGGTCGGGGATGAGGTCGTCAAGCTGGTGCTGGGCGAAGAAGCCGATCTTCAGGCTCGGCGCCAGCTTCACTTCGCCACTTTCGGCCGCAAGTCTTCCGGAGATGAACTTCGCGAAGGTGGACTTGCCGTTGCCGTTCGAGCCGAGAAGCGCGATGCGGTCGTCATTGTCGATGCGAAGGTTGAGCCCCTTGAGGATTGGCTTGCCCGGCTCGTAGCCGACAGCGCCGCCCGAGATGGCGACGATCGGGGAGGCGGGCTGCTTCTCCGGTTCGGGGAAGGTGATCGGCTGCACGTGATCCTCGATGACCGAGGCCACCGTGCCCATGCGCTCCAGCGCTTTGACGCGGCTCTGCGCCTGCCGGGCCTTGGAGGCCTTCGCCTTGAAGCGATCGATGAAGCTCTGCAGATGCTTGCGCGCCGCGTCGTTCTTCGCCTTCGCCTTGGTCTGCAACTCGTCGGCTTCGGCCTTCTGTCGCTCGAACTGATCGTAGCCGCCGCGATAGAAGGTCAGCTTCTTCTGGTCGAGATGCACGATCGAGTTGACGGCATTGTTCAGGAGGTCGCGATCGTGGCTGATGATCAGCACCGTGTGCGGATAGCGGCGAACGTAATCCTCAAGCCAGAGCGTGCCTTCGAGGTCGAGATAGTTGGTTGGCTCGTCGAGCAGCAGCAGATCAGGCTCGGTAAAGAGCACCGAAGCCAGCGCCACGCGCATGCGCCAACCGCCGGAGAAGGACGATGCCGGCCGCGCCTGCGCTTCCTGGCTGAAGCCGAGGCCGGACAGGATGCTGGCGGCGCGCGCCTCGGCCGAATGCGCGTCGATATCGACAAGGCGCATCTGGATCTCGGCGATGCGGTGCGGATCGCTGGCCGTCTCCGCCTCCGCCATTAACGCGGCACGTTCCTTGTCGGCGGAGAGCACGATTTCGATCAGCGAGTCTTCCGTGCCCGGCGCCTCCTGGGCGACCTGGCCGATACGGGCATTCTTGGGGATGGTGATCGAGCCCGTCTCAGCCCCGAGATCGCCGGTGATGATGCGAAAGAGGGTGGACTTGCCGGCGCCGTTGCGGCCAACGAGACCAGCCTTCGTGCCCGCGGGCAGCGAGACGCTGGCATGGTCGAGGAGCAGGCGGCCGGCAATGCGGGCGGAGATATCGCTAATCGTGATCATGCCCGGCGTTTTGGCCGAAAGCCGCGATCAGCGCAAGAGCTTGAAGTGGCCTCTCAGCGCCCGAAGGCCTGCACAGGAAGGCGTCTGTTCGATTGCGCGGCATGCAGCGCGATGCGGGCATTGGCCTGCAGCTGCGAGGCCGTCGCGGCGTCCGCGCTCAGGGCAACGCCGAGCGACACCGTCAACTTGGCGTTCTGTCCGGCGTCCGAGGTCGCGAAGACCACGTTTTCTTCCACGGAATTGCGCAGACGCTCGGCGATAGCCATCGCCTCCTGCATGCCGACATTGGCGAACAGGAAGGTAAACTCGTCGCCATCCGTGCGGGCCACGAAGTCGTGCTTCTTGATCGACTTGCGGAACAGGTCGGCGAGCTTCTTCAGAAGACGGCTGCCGGTCTGCGTGCCGTAGCGGCTGTTCAGCGCCTTGAAGTCGTCGATATCCATCATGATCAGCGCGCTGCCGGCCGAGCCTTCCTCGCGCTCGTAGAGGTCGAGCACGGTCTTGTTGAGCGCGGTGCGGTTGGGAAGGCCGGTGAGGCGGTCGGTCGATGATGCGGTTTGAGCAGCGGCGACGCCGCGCTCGAGCGCTTCCATGCGATCGACATCGTGGCGCAGCTTGGTCTCGAGATCGGTCTCGGCAGTCAGGAGACCGGCGAGCGAGGTCGACAGGAACTCCATCTCGCTCATGAAGGAAGAGAGGCTCTGGTCCGGGCTGCCGGTGATCGATTTCAGCGCAGTTTCCGCCGCGCGCATAAAACTCTGCTTCTGCCTAACGCCTGAGGTCAGGCGCTCTACGGCATCGCGCATCATCTTGCTCATCTCGGCCTGCGAGGTCTCTCCGACCAGTCCGCAATGGCTGACAAGGCGATATTTGAGGCCGAGTTCATCGAGCGATGGCTGGCGCGGTGCAGCGCCGAGCGAGGCGATGTCCTGGGCAAGGGCGGCGTTCTGGCCGACGATAGCCTCATGAAACAGCTCGTAATTGCGCGGCAGGCCGGAAACGCCAAGCCGCGTCATATGCTGGCTGATGCGTTGAATATCCGTGACCGGTGCCGGACGGGATGTCTCGCGTTGCGCCTGCGGGCTCGATGCTGCACTTGCCATGTTGCACTCCTCGCTCGTCGGCCCTGTCCGGCCTTGTTCTTTCCCCTATGCACCGGACTATTTAAAATGGGCTGAATTTGCACCTTTGCCGAGTAAAACCATTTCCGGGATTTCGCCAACGCGGTTAATGCCGTGTTGAGATCATGCGCTCAACCAGCGTTTGCCGTCGCTGTGCAGGAAGTAGCTGAGATCGAGCGACAGGCTGGGCTTGCCGAGCGAGGTCAGCGTCATGTGGCACTGGCCGCGATGATGCGTCTGGTGGTTGAACAGATGCGACAGCGCCGGCCACAGCGGCTGGGTGATCGCGCCCGGGCGAGTAACCGGCGTGTAGGTGAACGTACCCGCGAGCGCCTCGGCATCAAGCGTATCGACCCAATCGGCGATCCTTTTATCCTCCCGCTCACGCGCGGCACGCAGGCCAGCGAGGTCGTCATAGAGGATACTGTCGAGTGTCGTCGGCGCGTCGCCCGATCCGGTGAAGCGCTTCATCCAGATCCGATCGGCCGACAGGATGTGGTTCAGCGTTGCGTTGAGCGAGCCAAAGAAGGCGCCGCGGTTTTCCCGGTATTCGGCATCCGTCAGCTCCGAGGCCGCCGCATAGACCAGTTCGTTGGCCCAGCGATTGTAATCCGCAAACATCGCGTATTGTTTCTGCATTCTGCCCTCCATCTCTTGATCCGTTCTATCCTATGGGGCTTTGCCAGCAATGGTGCTGATGGCTTCATGAAATTCCGTCATCGCCTCGCACCAAACTGTCCCGCTCTGTGACGGACGCGTGAAATTCGCGCAGCCCCCTTGTTTTCAGCCTATCGGACGGGTAAACACCGCCCACTTTTCCCCGATGAATGAGGATTATTACAATGGCGATTGAACGCACCTTCTCGATGATCAAGCCGGACGCAACGAAGCGCAACCTGACCGGCGCCATCACCAAGGTATTCGAAGACAACGGCCTGCGCATCATCGCCTCTAAGCGCGTATGGATGTCCAAGCGCGAAGCTGAAGGCTTCTACGCCGTTCACAAGGAACGCCCCTTCTTCGGCGAGCTGGTTGAAGGCATGACCTCCGGTCCGACCATCGTTCAGGTCCTGGAAGGCGAGAACGCCATCCTGAAGAACCGCGAAATCATGGGCGCCACCAACCCTGCCAACGCTGACGAAGGCACGATCCGCAAGCAGTTCGCGCTGTCGATCGGCGAAAACTCGGTTCACGGTTCGGACGCTCCTGAGACCGCTGTTCAGGAAATCGCCTACTGGTTCGCAGAAACCGAAATCGTCGGCTGAATCAAGAGCTCAGCCCCAGGGCTGAACCTTTTGAAATGACTCCGAAAGCCCGGCCACCGCGCCGGGCTTTTTCACGTCTTGGGGCAGGTGTCGGCGCTATCGTAATCGACGGTCCCATCCGCTTTGAAGACTTCAGGGTTCCTGGTGTAGAGCGGCCCCACCACGAGCGGCTTGCCGGGCATGATCGACTGATCGACATCCGATGTGACCGTCGTCTTCAGGCTCTGCAGTTCTTTTCCGCCGGCATCGACCAACCGGATGCTGACGGTGTAGGGCTGGTCCTTCTTCACGCAATGGATAGGCGGGCTTTGCAGGCTGATCTTCTCCCACGCCGGGAAGATCTTCTCGTTGATCACGAGCGGCGCACCGCCTGCGGGGTTCTCGAACTCGGCGATCGCCACAGCCCCCTCAGGCAGCGGCGCCTTCTTGTTGAGCGTCACCAGATAGGTCGCAATCGCGACGCGGTAGTTGAACACGAAGATATGCCCGCTGACCTGCACCAGCGTATCGCTCTCGCGCTGGCAGCCGGCAAGCACCAGCATCGCCGACATCACGGCCGCTCCGAACACTCTCATGACCCGTTCTCCTCTTTCCGGCGCCGATAGTGCTTGATCGCCTTGGCGCGATTGCCGCAGACCGCCATGTCGCACCATGTCCGGCTCCTGTTCTTGCTGCGATCGAGAAAGAGCCAGCCGCAATTGCCGCAGATCTTCATCCGCTCCGGCTCAGGCGAGGCGATCAGCTTCAGCACCGAATGTGCCGTGGCGCGATCGATGCCGGCGGCACCCGAGCTACCACGCAGCACGACCGCTGCCGCATCCAACAGCTCCGCCAACAATTGGTCACTTCCGCCGAACAGCACGCGGTCACGGAAATAGCAATCGGTCGCCTCGCGCAAGGCGATGAACGCAGGCCTGCCATCCGGTGGAACCGGCGCAACGTCCCCGAAGATCGCCCGTTCGGCGCAGAAATTGGCAGCCGCCTGCGGGAAGGCATGCAGTTGCGCATCGATGGCAAAGCGATCGATGCGGCGCGCCTCGTCGTGCCGCAGCACGACGCTGTTGGCGACGTCGAATGCGAGTGCGCCGCCAGAGAAGCGGTGAGGGGTCCACGAGAAAGTCATCGGGAAAATATAACTGGTAAAAGCAATTTTGCCAGTTATGATTTCGGCGAAATAGGATGTGTCGATGGCCTATCTCTTGCAGCAACTGGCGAATGCGGTGCCGCTGGCGGCTCTCTATGCTGCGCTTGCCTTCGGCTATGCGGTCGCTTTCGGCGTCACCAAGCGCCCCGACATCACCTATGGCGCGCTCTTCGCCTTCTCCGGCCAGATCCTGCTGCTCTTCACCGATTTCGGCTACAACAAGCTATGGCTGGTCTTGCCCGCGGCACTCGCGCTCGGCGCGGCGGCCTCGCTGGTTTATGCGATGGGGGCAGGTGTGTGGATCGGCCGCTCGGTCATGCTGCCGCTGGTGCGCCAGTCCTCGAACACGGTGATCGTCGCCGCGCTCGGCGTCACCATCGTCCTGATGGAGACGGCGCGCCTGGCATCCGACACCCGCAGCCTGTGGCTATCGCCGTTTCTCAATGGCCATGTCGTCTTCTGGCAGAGCGACGGCTTCGAGGTGGTGTTGACCGAGATGCAGCTGATCAACACGGCGCTGATGTGCAGCTTCGTGGCGATCGGCGCCGTGATCCTGAAGCGAACATCCTGGGGCCGCGCCTGGCGCGCGGTCACGGATGATCCGAAAGCCGCTGAACTCTGCGGCGTCAGCGCCGTAAGCGTCTTCCTCACGGCCTACGCCGCCGCCGTCCTGATGGCGACGCTATGCGGCATCCTCTCCACCGCCTACTACGGCACGATGGATTTTGGCGCCGGGCTGATGTTCGGGCTGAAGGTCCTGATGGTGGCCGCTGTCGGCGGCTATTCGGATCCGCTGAAATCGGCGGGCGGCGCAGCCGGTCTAGGTCTGGTCGAGACGCTGTGGACCGCCTACGGTCCGTTCCTCTGGCGCGACTTCGTGGTCTTTTCGCTGCTTGTGCTTTTGCTGGTGCTCAGCCGGCGTGAACGGGTAATCCCGTGATCACTTCCATTTGTCGCGCGCGGCATCGTCGTGGCCCTTGGCCTCGACCCATTCCCGCGCAACGCCGTCCTTGCCGTGCTCCTTCTTCCAGAAGGGCGCCGACGTCTTCAGGAAATCCATCACGAAGTTCGCGCCATCGAAGGCGGCCTGGCGGTGCGGCGCGGCCGCGATGACGAGCACGATGTTCTCGCCCGCAGCGATCTTTCCGTAGCGATGAATGGTGGTCAGGCCGTTGAGCTTGAAGCGCTCGATCGCCATCTCGGCGATCCGCGCCATCTCCGCCTCGGCCATGCCAGGATAGTGCTCGAGTTCAAGCGCATCAAGCGTCCCGCCTTCGTCGCGGCACAAGCCGGAAAAGGTGACCACGGCGCCGATACCCGGCTTTCCCTTGCTCAACAGATCGACTTCGGCCTGCAGGTCGAAATCCTCGCGCTGGACGCGGATGGTGGGAGTAGGGGTCATAAGAAGGTGCCTTGCTTCGCGGACAGGGTGTGCCGCGTAGGCCCCCCTCTGCCCTGCCGGGCATCTCCCCCACAGGTGGGGAGATCACAAGCTGCTTGCTCCTCCCGTCGCTCGATCCGTCCGTTTCGCAGCAACGTTCGTTGTGTGCGCGAGCGGGCGTGCCCAGCCGATCTCCCCACTTGTGGGGGAGATGCCCGGCAGGGCAGAGGGGGGCTGACTGGCACGGCAGTCATGAATTTACCCGCCCGTCATCGGGGGGAAGATGCCGATCTCCCGCGCATCGCCGATCGGCTCGTCGTGCTCGACATGTTCCTGATCGAGCGCGACGCGGATCACGTCGGGAAACTGCAAGGCGGTCTCGTATTCCTCGCCAAGCGTCTTCAGGTGATCGAGAAGATCGGTGACGGTGACGACGGAAGCGGGGAGCGCGATGTCTTCCTCGGCCTTGCCGATCCGCTCGCGCACCCAGGCGAAATAGATGAGCTTTGTCATTCGTCGTTTTCCACGATGTGCTTGATTCCGGCGCGGAAGTAATCGTAGCCGGTATAGATCGTCAGGATGGCGGCGAGCCAGAGCAGCCCGATGCCGGTCATCGTGGTGTAGGGGAAGATCTCGTCGCCGGCGGGACCCGCGAGCAGGAAGGCGATCGCCACCAGCTGCACCGTGGTCTTCCACTTGGCAATCCGCGTTACCGGAACGCTGACCTTCAGCGCCGCGAGATATTCGCGCAGGCCCGAGACCAAGATCTCGCGGCAAAGGATGGTGATGGCAGCCCAGATCGACCAGCCGGCGATTGTCTGGTCCGCGGCCACAAGCAGAAGGATCGAGGCGACCAGCAGCTTGTCGGCGATCGGGTCGAGCATGCGGCCGATGTTCGACGTCTGGTTCCAGATACGGGCAAGGTAGCCGTCAAGAAAATCGGTGATCGACGCGATGACGAAGATCCAAAGCGCAACCCAGCGGGCCGTATTGCTGATCGACAGTTTTCCTTCGACGAAGAAGCACAGGACGATGAGCGGAACCGCGAGAATGCGGCCGTAGGTCAGCAGGTTGGGGATATTGTATGCGCGCGATGCCATGAAATCTGTCTCTGGTTTGATACGTCCGTAGATGACGGCTTTGACCGCAAAGCGTCAACATTCTTTCTGTTTTTTCGCTGCCTTTGCGTGGAATTTGCGACCGGCGCCACCTATTTCGCGGCGTCGTCGTGAAAATGATTGTAAACCTGCTTGGCGACCGTCTCCGAAATGCCCTCGACGGCCATCAGATCCGACAGTGCCGCCCGCGAAACCGCCTTCGCCGTTCCGAAATGCTGGAGCAACGCACGTTTGCGTGATGGGCCGATGCCGCCGATCTCGTCGAGCGGGTTCTTGACCATCTCCTTCTTGCGCCGTGCCCTGTGCGAGCCGATGGCGAAGCGGTGTGCCTCGTCGCGCATGCGCTGTGTGAAGTAGAGCACCGGATCGCGCGGCGGCAGCGTGAAGCTCTCGCCGCCGGGCAGGAAGAAGCGCTCGCGTCCGGCGTCACGGTCGACACCCTTGGCGACGCCGATGGCGGTGACGCTGTCGGTGATCCCGAGCTCCTCGAGAATCGCCCGCACCGCCGTCATCTGCCCCTGACCGCCGTCGATCAGGATCACGTCCGGCCAGGCGGGGAAGGGCATGTCAGCCGCATCCGCTGATGCGACCGGCTGGCTCCTGTCGGGGATGCCTTCTTCCTTGAGCAGTCGCGTAAAGCGCCGCGTCATCACCTCGCGCATCATGCCGAAGTCGTCGCCGGGTGTGATGTCGGTCGATTTGATGTTGAACTTACGGTACTGGTTTTTCACAAAGCCTTCCGGCCCGGCGACGACCATGCCGCCGACAGCATTCGTGCCCATGATATGCGAGTTGTCGTAGATCTCGACGCGCTGCGGCACGTAGGAGAGCTTGAACGTATCCTTGAAGCCTTCGAGCAGCCGCGATTGCGACGCGGTCTCCGCAAGCTTGCGCCCATGCGCTTCGCGTGCATTGCCGAGCACATGATCGACCAGGTCGCGCTTCTCGCCGCGCTGCGGCACCAGCACCGAAATCCTGTGGCCTGCCTTTTCAGCGAACGCTGCGGCGAGCAGCTCCATCTCGTCCACCGTTTCCGAAAGCAGGATCTGCTTCGGCACCGGCTTGTCGTCGTAGAACTGCGCCAGGAAGGCGCTCAGCACTTCGGCGCCGGTCAGCTGCGGGTCGGCCTTCGGGAAATAGGCGCGGTTACCCCAGTTCTGCCCGGTGCGGAAGAAGAACACCTGGATGCAGGAAATCCCGCCCTCGTGATAGATCGCGAAGACATCGGCCTCCTCGACACCGGCGGGGTTGATCCCCTGGTGGCTGGACACATGGGAAAGCGAGGCAAGGCGATCGCGATAAACGGCGGCCTGCTCGAAATCGAGATCCTCGGCCGCCTGGTTCATCGCCTCGGCCATATGCGCCTTCACTTTCTGGCTCTTGCCGGAAAGGAAGTCCTTGGCCTCCTGCACCAGTTCGCCATATCCCGCATCGCTGATCTCATGCGTGCAGGGCGCCGAACAGCGCTTGATTTGGTAGAGCAGACAGGGCCGGGTGCGCGTCTCGAACACGCTGTCCGTACAGGTGCGGATCAGAAAGGCGCGCTGCAGCGAGTTGATCGTGCGGCCGACGGCGCCTGCGGATGCAAATGGGCCGAAGTAATCACCCTTGCGCGCGCGTGCGCCGCGGTGCTTCAGTATGGCGGGAGCGCGGTGGTCGCCCGATATCAGGATATAGGGAAACGACTTGTCGTCGCGCAAAAGCACGTTAAAGCGCGGCCGCAACCGCTTGATCAGATTCGCTTCGAGCAGAAGCGCTTCGATCTCGGTCCGCGTCGTCACGAACTCCATGTGCGCGGTCTGCCGCACCATCTGCGCGATGCGGTTGGAGTGCACGCGGCCGAGCGCGTAATTGCTCACGCGCTTCTTCAGGCTGCGCGCCTTGCCGACATAGAGCACGTCGCCGGCCTCGTTGAACATGCGATAGACGCCGGGGCTGTTCGGCAGCCGCTTGACGAATTCCGCGATCAGGTCGGCGCCGACAAGCCCGGTCTCGTTGCTGCCGCCTTCGTTCCAGTCGATGGCGGAGGCAACCGGCGCGCCAACGGGCGAGGCAGAGCTTTCGCTTTCCACCTCGATATCGTCGTCGGTCTCGTCATTTTCGTCGTAAAGAACGCCGCCATCCGGCAGCTTCCTTGAATTCATTCCGTAATCTCCGCCACATCGGGCGTCTGCCAGGCAAGATGCTGGCCGCCGTCGAGGGCAATCATTTGGCCGGTGATGGAGGGCGTATCATAGAGGAAGCGGATCGTCCGTCCGAATTCGCCGAATCCCGGCCCCGCCTTCATGATAAGGCCGTCGACCTGCTGCTGGAAGTCCTCTTCGCTCTGTCGCGCACTACGAACCGTCGGCCCGGGCCCGAGCGCGTTGACGCGAATGCGTGGCGCGAAGCTCTGCGCCATGGTCTGCGTCGCAGTCCAGAGCGCCGCCTTTGAGAGCGTATAGGAATAGAAGCCCGGATTGAGCGCCCAAACCCGCTGGTCGATGATGTTTACGATCAGCCCCGCGGCACCCTTCGGCAGCTGTTCGGCAAAGGCCGCAGACAATATGGACGGCGCACGCACGTGAAGCGCGAAATGATCGTCCCAGGCTGCAGCGTCAAAGTGGTGCGCCGAATCATTGTGGAAGGCCGAAGCGTTGTTGACGAGCAAATCGAGCGGTCCGAGCGCCTCAAACGCCTTTTTTATCAGTCCGTTGGTGGTCTCGACATTCTTCAAATCGGCGTGAAGCGCGATGGCGGTTTTGCCGTTTCGCCGCAATTCCGCCGCAAAATTTTCCGCCTCGGCGATGGAACCATTCGCGTGGATCGCCACGGAGAAGCCGCTCGCTGCAAGATCTTCGACTATCGCACGGCCTATTCTCTTGGCCGAGCCCGTCACCAACGCTGTTCGAAGTCTTGTCTCGCTCAAAATCCTGCCTCTTCATCCCGCAAATCTCTGCGGTGCTTATATAGGCGGCCGATCAGATCTTATAAATAGGCGTCTTGATTGCGCACAGAACTTGGATATTGTACGTATTATTTAAGAATATAATTCGATAAAATAAGTATTCATGATTTAACGCTTGGTTAGGGTTAATGAAGTGTTTGTTGCGATAAAGCAACATCGAATTTCAGCCACCCCTAAGCCACAATCAAATCACATTTTGGCTCTTCCAAATCCTCATTTGCGCATCAATTTCCCTCTCGATCCGAAAGGGACATGCGTAATTGCTCGCGAATGCTTCACGTTAACACAGTTGATGAAGGGCGCGGGTTCGATAAGGAGATGAGTATGCGTACGTTTATTGCTAGCCTGTTGGTTTCGACCGTTGCCCTTGGTGGCTTTTCCGCTGCTTACGCGGCCGATGCCGTCGATCAGATCCCGGAAGCTCCGGTTGCCCAGAACGATGTTGCCCCGACCGGCAACTGGCAGGGCTTCTACCTCGGTGGCGCCGGCACCTACAACATGGGCGGCTTCGCTCACGACTATAACGCTCGCGCTTTCGGCGGCCAGATCTACAGCGGTTACAACTGGCAGCAGGGCCAGATCGTATACGGTGTCGAAGGTGACATCGGCTACTCCGGAGCTGACGGCGCTGTCGACGGCGGCACTGCCAAGAACGAAGTCAACGGCTCGATCCGCGGCCGTATCGGTTACGACCTGAACCCCTTCCTGCTCTATGGTACGGCTGGTCTGGCCGCCACCAAGAACAAGTTCAGCAACGCCGCTGGTTCTGACAGCGACAGCGCTCTGGGCTACACGGTCGGCGCCGGTGCCGAAGCCATGGTGACCAACAACATCACGGCTCGTATCGAATACCGCTACACCGACTACCAGAAGAACGACTTCAACGTCGGCGGCGCGAACATCTCGCGCGGCTATGACGAGCACAGCGTCAAGGTTGGTATCGGCATGAAGTTCTGATCAGCCGATCAGGTAAATGAAAAAAAGCCGGGGCATCGCTCCGGCTTTTTTGTTGCCTATGTTCGGTCGGGCCGTCATTCGCCCTTGGGGAAGTCCGTCGAAACCGCGAGTTCCCGCCATGCGGCCAGTTCCTCGGCAACGCTTGCGTTCTTCTTCTCGATCGCAGCCACTGTGTCGCTGCCGAAGGGCATGCGCAGCGGCGGATTGTCGGAATGCGCCAGCGTAATCATCGCCTTGGCGAAGCGGGCAGGGTCCCCGGGCTGCTGGTGGTTATGGCTAGCCGCGAAATCGCGCATCGCCCGGACAGGCGTCTCGGCGTAGTCGGCGATCGAGCTTGGGCTGACCGACAGCGAGCTCTCGTCGAGGAAGTCGGTGCGGAAGAAACCGGGTTCGACGACGGTCGCCTTGATGCCCAGCGGCGCGACCTCGGCGGCAAGCGCCTCCGTCAGTCCTTCGACGGCGAATTTGGTCGAGCAATAGACGCCCCAGCCGGCATGCGAGACATAGCCGCCGATCGACGAGATATTGAGGATATGGCCGGAACGCTGGCGGCGCATATGCGGCAGCACTGCGCGCGTGACCTTCAGCAGACCGAAGACATTGGCCGCGTAGAGTTTTTCGATCTCGTCGTTGGTCGCCTCTTCGACGGCACCCAGCAGGCCGAAGCCGGCATTGTTGAGCAGGATATCGATCCGGCCGAAGCGCTTGACGGCCTGCTCGGCAGCGGCATGCGCCGAGGCTTCATCCGTCACATCAAGCGCGACCGTCAACAGATTCGAATGATTCTGGAATTTCTCCTGCAGGCCTTTCGGATTGCGCGCCGTGGCGACGACGGCATCGCCGGCATTGAGAGCTTCCTGAGTGATAAGGGCGCCGAAACCGCGCGACGCACCTGTGATGAACCAAACACGCATGACGTTTTCCTTTCGGGTTGTGATTTGCTGACACCCGGAAACTAGCCTATGCACATAGGTGAGAGAATTTACCTTCTTCTTCATGAGCTAGTGAGAAATACTCATCAATGAAACGTGTGCGCTCGACCGACCTCGCGATTTTCCTCGCCATCGCCAGTCACCGAAGCTTTCGCAAGGCCGCCGTCGAGCTCGCCGTCACGCCCTCCGCTCTGAGCCACGCGCTGAGAGCGATCGAGGAGCGGCTGGAAGTCCGCCTCGTCAACCGGACCACTCGTGGCGTGGCGCTGACGGAGGCGGGCGAGCGCCTTTTCGATCGCATCCGCCCGGCCTTCCTCGATATCGACGCCGCGCTGGATGATCTCGACACTTTCCGCGGCCAACCCTACGGCAAGCTGCGCATTAACGCGCCGCGCGCTGCGGCGAAGCTGGTGCTGCTGCCGATCGTCTCGCGTTTCCTGAAAGTTCATCCGTCCGTCGAGGTCGATATCGTCATCGACGATGCGCTTATCGATATGGTCTCGTCAGGCTTCGATGCCGGTATACGCTTCGGCGAGAGCATTGCGGCGGATATGATCGCGATCGCGATCGGGCCGCGCCACAGCTTCGCCGTCGTCGGCACGCCGGGTTACTTCGAGGGCAGGGGCAGGCCGCAGACGCCGCATGATCTGAAAAACCACGTCTGCATCCGGTTCCGCTTTGCCGGCGGCGCCTTCTATCATTGGGAATTCGAGCGCGGCGGTATCGAAGTGGAGATCGAGGTGCGGGGGCCGCTAACTCTGGGCGACCAAGACATCATGCGCGATGCCGTGTTGCAGGGCGACGGGCTGGGCTACCTGTTCGAGGATCAGGTGCGTGACGAGATCGAGACTGGCAAATTGGTGCGGGTGCTTGAGGATTGGTGCCCCTACTATCCGGGCTTCTTTCTCTACTATCCGAGCCGCCGGCAGCTGCCGACGGCGTTGCGCGCCTTCATCGATTTCGTGAAAGCGGAGCGCGATCGCGCTCAGCCCTGAGGCTTGAGCTCCGCATAGGCAGGGAACTTCCTCTCGAAGGTCCTGAGCCAGCCGATCAACTCGGAGTGCTCGGCTTCCCATTGGCCGTGGAAACGCAGGTCGAGGTAACCGAGCGTTGCCGCCAGCGCGAAGTGGCCGCCATGCAGCTTCTTGCCGATCTTCGGCAGGTGGACGCTCAGGTGATTGAGGCCGCTCACCACCTTCTTCCACTGCCGGTCGATCCAGGGCTGGTGGATCTTCTCCTCGTCGCGGAAGCGGCGCTCGTAGACGATGGCGAGCAGGCAGTCGCAGATGCCGTCGCAAAGCGCTTCCAGCACTTCGGCTTCCGTGCGCTTGCCGTTTTTCGACGGATAGAGCTGCTTGCCCTTGAGGCGGCCGAAATAGTGCATGATCGCGACGCTGTCGAAGACCGAAACCCCGTCATCCGTCAGCACGGTCGGGATCTTTCCGAGAGGATTGTTGTCGACGAGGATCGCCGGCCCGGCATTGGTGTCTACGCGAATCTCGGTCGCATCCAGTTCGAGATAGCGCGCGGCCATCCTGACCTTGCTGGAATAGGGGGAGGCGGGCGCGCAAAGGATCTTCATCGTCGGTCTCTTTCAAAATGCCTGGCAACGGACTTGGAATGTGGCCGGACTATTTCGCGCCGGAAAGAGTCGGTCAATCCTCTTTCAGGGCCTTGTTTTCACCGCGCAGCCAGAACGCCCGGTGCGAGGCATAGCGGTCCTGCGCCATGTGATCCCTGAGCGCTGGCAGCAGCTGGTGCAGCTCGTCCTTCAGCGTATAGGGCGGATTGACGATGATCAGCCCGGAGCCTGTCAGCCCGGTCACCATCCCGCGGTCGCTGCGCACGGTGAGCTCGGCGCAGAGTGTCTTCGGAATATCGAGCGCCTGCAGCGCCTCGTGAAATTCCTTGATCGGCGCACCCTTTTTGATCGGATACCAGAGGCAGTAGGTGCCGCCGGGAAAGCGGCGATAGGCCTTGGCGAGACCATCGACCAGCCGCTCATACTCGCCGCCTTCCTCGAAGGGCGGATCGACGAGCACAATGCCGCGCTTTTCCTTCGGCGGCAGATGCGCACCGAGCGACAGCCAGCCGTCGAGCTCGGTGATGCGGGCATGATGATCGCCCTCGAACAGGCGATGCAGCCGCTGGTAGTCCTCGGGATGCAGCTCCATCGCCGAGAGCCGGTCCTGCGGCCGGAAGAGCATGCGCGAGAGCTTCGGCGAGCCGGGATAGTAGCGCATGCCGCCATCTGGGTTGAGTTCGCGGATCGCGCTCAGATAGGGCTCGAGCAGTTCCGCCACCTGCGGCGAAAGCTCGGCCTCCATGATCTTGCCGATCCCTTCGCGCCATTCGCCGGTTTTCTGCGCCTCTTCCGAGGAGAGGTCGTAGAGCCCGATGCCGGCATGCGTGTCGAGTACGCGGAAGCCCGCATCCTTCTTCTGCATGTAGCGGACGAGACGCGCGAGAACCGCGTGCTTCAGGACATCGGCAAAGTTGCCCGCATGGTAGATGTGGCGGTAGTTCATTTTCGCTGATGCCTACATGAATTCGCGTGGGGGACGTCGTTTCCGGCTTTTGGCCGGTTTCCGGTTGGAATATAGAAACTCCATGAACATTGCGACCCCCATCGAAGCCAAATCCCCGAAGTCCTCAGTCCGGATCGGCCACACTGCCTGTCCGCACGACTGTCCCTCCACCTGCGCGCTGGAAGTGGAGGTCACGGATGATGGCAGGATCGGCCGCGTGCGCGGGGCAAACGATCACAGCTACACCTCGGGCGTCATCTGCGCCAAGGTCGCCCGATACGCCGAACGTCTTTACCATCCCGACCGCCTGATGCACCCGCTGCGCCGCAGGGGCGCCAAGGGGGCGGGAGAGTGGCAGCAGATATCCTGGGAGGACGCGTTGGATGAGATCGCCGAAGCCTTCGTGAAGGCTGAGGCGAAGGACGGCAGCGAGGCGATCTGGCCTTATTACTATGCCGGCACCATGGGCTGGGTGCAGCGCGACAGCATCGACCGCCTGCGCCATGCCAAGCGCTATTCCGGCTTCTTTTCGTCGATCTGCACCAACCCTGCCTGGACCGGCTTCACCATGGCAACAGGGGTCTTGAGAGGCCCGGATCCGCGCGAAATGGCGCGCACCGATTGCGTCGTCATCTGGGGCACCAACGCCGTCGCCACGCAGGTCAATGTCATGACCCATGCGATCAAGGCGCGCAAGGAACGCGGCGCCAAGATCGTCGTCATCGATATCTATGACAGCCCGACGATGAAGCAGGCCGATCTGGCGCTGATCCTCAAGCCGGGCACCGATGCGGCGCTCGCCTGCGCCGCCATGCACATCGCCTTCCGTGACGGCTATGCCGACCGCACCTACATGGCGAAATACGCCGACGATCCCGCTGGCCTCGAAGCGCATCTGAAAACGAAGACGCCGGAATGGGCCGCCGCCATCACCGGGCTTTCGACCGATGAGATCGAGGCCTTCGGCAAGCTCGTCGGCAGCACCAAGAAGACCTTCTTCCGTCTCGGCTACGGTTTTACCCGCCAGCGCAACGGCGCGGTCGCCATGCATGCGGCGGCCTCGGTCGCCACCGTTCTCGGCTCCTGGCAGTATGAAGGCGGCGGCGCCTTCCATTCGAACAGCGACATCTTCCGCATGAACAACGCGGAACTGACCGGCAAGTCGATGAGGGATGCCGACATCCGCATGATCGACCAGTCGCAGATCGGCCGCGCCTTGACGGGCGATGCCGTGGCGCTCCGCCATCGCGGCCCCGTTACCGCCATGCTGATCCAGAACACTAACCCTGTTAACATCGCGCCCGAGCAGCGACTGGTGAAGCGCGGCTTCGCCCGCGACGATCTCTTCGTCGCCGTCCACGAGCAGTTCATGACCGATACCGCCGAGATGGCCGATATCGTCATCCCCGCCACCATGTTCATCGAGCATGACGACATCTATCGCGCCGGCGGCCAGAACCACATTCTGCTTGGCCCGAAGCTGGTCGAGCCGCCGGAAACGGTGCGCACCAATCTCTTCGTCATCGAGGAGCTCGCCAAGCGCCTCGGCGTCGCCGATCGCCCAGGCTTTGGCTTCACGGCGCGCGAGATGATCGACCGCGTTCTCCAATCGAGCGAGCTCCCCGGCTACGACCATTTCCTTGAGCATAAGTGGTTCGACCGTCAGCCCGATTTCGACGACGCGCATTTCATCAACGGCTTCGCCCATCCCGACGGCCGCTTTCATTTTCGCCCCGACTGGCGCAACCAGCCGGCGCCGAACCGCCCGCCTGAGGCTGTCGGCCTGCTCGGCCCTTATCCGGAGCTGCCGCAGTTCCCGGATCAGGTCGACGTGATCGAAGTGGCCGATGCCGAGCACCCGTTCCGCCTCGCCACATCGCCCGCCCGCAACTTCCTGAACTCCAGCTTCGCCGAGACCAAGACCTCGCGGCAGAAGGAGGGGCGGCCGGAGCTGATGATCAACCCCGTTGATGCGGAAGCCCAAGACATTGCCCACGGCGATCTCGTCCAAGTCGGCAACGCCAGAGGCGAGGTGCGCCTGCACGCCAAGCTGACGACGGAGGTCAAACCGGGCGTGCTGATCGCCGAAGGGCTGTGGCCGAACAAGGCGCATGTGGATGGCGAGGGCATCAACGTTTTGACCGGTGCCGACCCCGTCGCGCCCTATGGCGGCGCTGCCGTCCACGACAACAAGGTCTGGCTTCGCAAGGATGCGGCATGACGAAATTTGAAAAGGCGAAGGCCGAGATCATCCAGGAAAGGACGCTCTCGGATGGCTGGACGCGGCTCAGCACCTACGAGGTCGATTACACCAACTCCGACGGCGAAACGCACCGCATCCACCGCGAGATCTACCACCGCACCCCCGCCGCAACGATCCTGCTGCACGATCCCAAGCGCGACACCGTCGTCCTCGTCCGCCAGTTCCGTCTGCCCGTCTATCTCCACGGCGAGCCGGCCTGGATGCTGGAAACGCCGGCCGGCCTGCTTGATGGCGATGAGCCCGAGGCAGCCATCCGCCGCGAAGCCATCGAGGAGACCGGCTTCCGCGTCCGCGATGTTCGTTTCTTGTTCAAGGCCTACAGCGCCCCCGGCGCCAACGCCGAACTCGTCCACTTCTTCGCCGCCTCGATCGACACGGATGACCGTGTCTCGGAAGGCGGCGGGTTGACCGAGGAGCACGAGGACATCGAAGTCGTCGAAATCCCGCTCGATGAGGCAGTGGCGATGATTGCCAGCGGCGAGATTATCGACTTCAAGACGATCATTCTGCTGCAATGGGCGGCGCTGAATAGGGCTGCCTTGAATAAGCCCTAAGACATTCATTCGCATGTCATGAATCGGGGCTATCGGCTCCAGCCTGTCATAATTGCCCGATATGAGGAGAAAGCCGATGTGGCTCAGCAATTTCACGATCGTTCTACCGGATGAGGTCGTGAACAACGGCTCGATTCGCATCGAGGATGGCGTTATCGCCGAAATCCGCCCGGAGACGGTCGCCAATGCCGCAATCGATGGCGAAGGTCGACTGCTGATGCCAGGGTTCGTCGATCTCCACGGCGACATGATCGAGCGCGAAATCGCGCCGCGCCCCAACGCGATGATGCCGATCGGCTTTTCCATCCACGAACTCGACAAGAAGCTCGCCGCCCACGGCGTGACGACCGCCTATGCCGCCGTCTCCTTCGCCACCGAAAGCGTCTACGGCCATGTCCGCTCGCTGGAAACCACCTGCGCCGTCATTGAGGGCGTCAGCCGCTTCAAGGATGATCTCCTGATCGATCACCGCGTCCACGCGCGCTACGAGATCACCAATGTCGGCGCCGCACCGGCGCTCGAAAAGCTGCTCGATGCCGGCCATGTCGACATGGTTTCGCTGACCGATCACACGCCGGGGCAGGGCCAGTACAACGACATCCAGAGCTACATTCTGAGCATGGCCGAACGCCGGGCCATCTCCGAGGAAATGGCGGCCGAGATGGTCGCCAAGCGCATCGCCATGCGCGACAATCCCGAGATCGAGACTAGGCTCCGCCACATCGTCGATCTGTCGCTGCGCCACAAGCTGTCGCTCGCCTCGCATGACGACGACAGCGCCGAGAAGGTGGCTGAGATGCATGCGATGGGCGTCACGATCAGCGAATTCCCGGTCACGCTGCCGGCCGCCGAAGAAGCGCGCCGCCGTGGCCTCTGGACGCTGATGGGCGCACCGAATGCGCTGCGCGGCCAGTCGATGTCGGGTAATCTCAGCGCACTCGATGCCGCCCGCGCCGGTGTCCTCTCCGTCATCGCCGCCGACTATCACCCGGCCGCCTTCGTGCCCGGCATCTTCAAGATCGCCGAGGCCACGAACCTGCCGACCGCGGTCGCCATGGCAACAAAAAACGCGGCCCGCTCCGCCGGCCTCACCGACCGCGGCGAAATCGCCATCGGCCAGCGTGCGGACCTGGTGGTCGTCGAAGCCGGCGACATCCACCGCATCCGCGCCACCTTCCGCGGCGGCCGCTTCGTCTACAGCGACGGCACGCTGCACCAGCCGCGGGCGATCGCGGCTTAGGCGTTGGCTGAAAAGATTTGGGCCCGATAACAGGCCCAATTTCATATGCGAATTTGCTTCTCTAGTTAGGCTTTGGTGCCGATGAGCGAGATAACCTTGCCGTCTGCGGCCAACGCTGCACTGTCACCAATGCTGACAGCCTTGCCACCTTCCATCCGCACCTTGCCCTCGGCAAACAGCTTCAGCGCCTGCGGATAGATCTGGTGCTCGACGGTCAGCACGCGCGCCGCCAGGGTGTCGGCGGTGTCGTTGGAGAGTACAGGCACAGCCGCCTGGCCGATGACGGGGCCTTCATCCATGCCCTCGGTGACGAAATGCACCGTGCAGCCGGCGATCCGCATGCCGGCGTCGATGGCGCGTTGATGCGTGTGCAAGCCGGGGAATAGCGGCAGCAGGGAAGGGTGGATGTTGATCATCTTCCCCTCGTAGCGCTGGATGAATGTCCCGCTCAGGAGCCGCATATAACCTGCGAGGCAGAGAATGTCGGGCGACAGCGCGTCGAGACCGGCGAAGATCGCTTCCTCGTGCGCTTCCTTGCTGGCGTAGTCCTTGCGCGGAAAGGCGAATGTCGAGATGCCCTCGGCGGCTGCCTTGGCAAGGCCGCCTGCGTCCGGCTTGTCGGAGATCACGCCGACGATCTCGGCCGGGAAGTCCTTAGCCTTCGCTGCGGCGACCAGCGCCATCATGTTGGAGCCGCCGCCGGAGATGAAGACGACGACGCGTTTGCGCGGAGACGTCATATGGCGAGCGTGCCCTTGTAGAGCGTGCCGTGGGCGCCTTCGGCGCGCGCGATCATCTGGCCGAGACGCACGACGCTTTCACCCTGCGCTTCCAGCGCCGAGATGACGGTGTCGGCATTCTCGGCGGAGACGACGGCGATCATGCCGATGCCGCAGTTGAAGGTGCGCAACATCTCGTTTGCTTCCACGCCACCGGTCTTCGAGAGCCAGGAGAACACGGCCGGAACCTTGACAGCGGCAAGATCGATCTCGGCGGCGAGGTGCTTGGGCAGAACGCGCGGAATGTTCTCGGGGAAGCCGCCGCCGGTGATGTGCGCCAGCGCCTTGATTGCGCCGGTTTCGCGGATGACGCTCAAGAGCTGCTTCACATAGATACGGGTCGGCGTGAGCAGGGCTTCGCCAAGCGTCTTGCCGTCTGCGAAGGGTGCCGGCGCATCCCAGGCGAGGCCGGAAAGGCCGACGATCTTGCGCACCAGCGAGAAGCCGTTCGAATGAACGCCCGAGGAGGCGAGGCCGAGGATGACGTCGCCTTCACCGATATCGCCGGACGGCAGCAGCTTGCCGCGTTCGGCCGCACCCACGGCAAAGCCGGCCAGATCGTAATCGCCGGAGGAGTACATGCCCGGCATCTCGGCGGTCTCGCCGCCGATCAGCGCACAGCCCGCGTCGCGGCAGCCGGCGGCAATGCCTTCGACGATCGCCGCACCCTGGTCCGGATCGAGCTTGCCGGTCGCGAAGTAGTCGAGGAAGAACAGCGGTTCGGCGCCCTGGACGACGAGATCGTTGACGCACATGGCGACGAGGTCGATGCCGACGGTGTCGTGATAATCAGCATCGATCGCGATCTTGAGCTTGGTGCCGACGCCGTCGTTGGCGGCAACCAGAACCGGATCGGTGAAGCCTGCGGCCTTGAGGTCGAACAGGCCGCCGAAGCCGCCGATTTCGCCGTCCGCGCCGGGGCGGCGGGTCGAGCGTACGGCGGGCTTGATCTTTTCGACGAGAAGGTTGCCAGCGTCGATATCCACGCCTGCATCGCTATAGGTGAGACCGTTTTTTCCGGACTGGCTCATACTGCTCTCCGATGGCTGTCGTCGGGCGGGAAATATCCCCGCGTCACATGCGGGTCGCAATTGCATGACAGGGGGCTTTATGCAAGGCGTTGCGTGGCAAAAGCCCCAATTTCCCGCTCTTTTGAACGGAGCTTATGGGAAATTGGACGCTGGGGTTGACCATTCTCGCGGGTGCATCCTATGTGGCTCGCAGGCCGTATCGCTGCGATGCGGCATATACCGACGTTCGATCAGCGGAGAACATGATGCCACACCAGGTTAGCGGCGCCGGTCTGAAGCGCCAGGTTATCTTTTGGCTGTTCGTGCTCGCCGCCTTCATCGCCTTCCTCCTGGTGTTCAGCTCCATCCTGCTGCCGTTCCTGGCCGGCATGGCGATCGCCTATTTCCTCGATCCGGTCGCCGACCGGCTGGAGAAGCTCGGTCTCAGCCGCCTCATGGCCACCATCGTCATCCTGATCGCCTTCGTCGTCCTGATCGTGCTGGCGCTGATGATCCTGATCCCGATCCTTGCGAGCCAGTTCGCCGATTTCGCCGGCCGTCTGCCTGGTTATATCGATCAGCTGCAAACCTTTATCGCCAAGCAGCAGAACTCGATGCTGCCGGATTGGATCAAGAACCAGCTCGGCACCATCAAGAACAATTTCTCCGAAATACTCTCGCAGGGCTTCGGCCTGCTCACCGGGCTGTTCAGCCAGGTCTGGAGCTCCGGCCTTGCTGTCGTCAACGTGATCTCGCTGATGGTCGTGACACCCGTTGTCGCCTTCTACATGCTGCTCGATTGGGACCGAATGGTCGCCAATATCGACAAGTATATCCCCCGCGATTATGTCGCCAACGTACACCAGATCATGAGCGAGATCGATGATGCGATCGCCGGCTTTATTCGCGGGCAGGGGTCTCTCTGCCTGATCCTCGGTATCTGGTATGCGGTCGGCCTGTCGCTGGTCGGGCTGAATTTCGGCCTGCTGATCGGCCTCTTCGCCGGCATGATCAGCTTCATCCCCTATGTCGGCTCTATGGTGGGTCTGATCCTGGCGGTGGGTGTCGCGATCGTGCAGTTCTGGCCGGATTACATCTGGGTCGGCGCTGTACTCGTGGTCTTCTTCAGCGGCCAGTTCATGGAAGGCAACATCCTGCAGCCGAAGCTCGTCGGTCACAGCGTTGGCCTGCATCCGGTCTGGCTGATGTTTGCGCTGTTTGCTTTCGGCGCGCTGTTCGGCTTCGTCGGCCTTTTGGTCGCGGTGCCGGCTGCCGCTGCCGTCGGTGTCCTTGTTCGCTTTGCGCTTTCACGGTATCTTGAGAGCGACCTGTATGCGGGCGAGGCGAAGGCCACCCCGGTGCGGAAGACAAAAGCTGGCCCGAAATGACTGACGTGAAAAACGCTGACTCAAGGCGCAAGCCCGTGGAGCAGCTCCCCTTGGCCTTTTCTCATGATGCCGCGACCGGTCGTGACGATCTCCTGATCTCCGAGCGGCTGGCGGCGGCTGTCGAGATCGTCGATGCTTGGCCGAACTGGCCGTCGCCCGTCGTCATCCTCGCCGGCCCGGTCGGATCGGGCAAGTCGCACCTCGCCAATATCTGGAGGGATCACAGCGGCGCCAAGCTCATCCATCCGAAGGCGGGTGCCAATGCGGCGGTGGATGCGGCGAACGGCCCCGTCTTGTTTGAGGATGTCGATCGCCTCGGCTTCGACGACACCGAACTGTTTCATGTCATCAACAGCGTGCGCGAAAACGGCCACAGCCTGCTGATGACCAGCCGTCTCTGGCCGATGTCCTGGCCGGTCGAGCTGGCCGATCTGCGCTCGCGCCTGAAGGCCGCGACCGTCGTCGAGATCGGCGAGCCGGACGAGGAACTGCTGTCGCAGGTCATCGTCAAGCTGTTTGCCGACCGCCAGCTTTATATAGATGACAAACTGGTGCTCTATATTGTCGTCAGGATGGAGCGATCGCTGAACGCCGCCCAGACGATCGTCGAGCGGCTGGATCGGCTGGCCCTGTCGAGAGGCACCAAGATCACACGCGCGCTTGCCGCTGAAGTGTTGAATGAATTGGGCAATTCCGATCCGGCTGATTGACTGTCACAGTTCCGTCGTGAAACTGATATATTCGGCTTGGCGCAATAATGAGGGGACGATCGAACGATGGACAGTGCAGTCGCGGGAAACCAGGAAACGGCTCCCGAAACCAAGGCGAACGTTCCTCCGCTTGAAGAACTGCTCTCCAGCCCCGAGCGCTTCATCAACCGCGAATTTTCCTGGCTGCAGTTCAATCGCCGCGTTCTCGAGGAGACGCTGAACACCGAGCATCCGCTGCTTGAGCGCGTTCGCTTCCTGTCGATTTCGGCTGCCAACCTCGATGAATTCTTCATGGTGCGCGTTGCCGGTCTCGAAGGTCAGGTGCGCCAGAACATCGTTGTTCGCACGCCCGACGGCAAGACGCCGGCCGAACAGCTCGAATCCATCCTGCAGGAGATCGACAATCTGCAGATGGAGCAGCAGGCCTCGCTGGCCGTGCTACAGCAATATCTCGCCAAGGAAGACATCCTGATCGTCCGCCCAGGCGCGCTCAGCGAGAGCGATCGCAACTGGCTTGCGACCGAGTTCGAGCAGGCGATCTTCCCGGTCCTGACGCCGCTCTCGATCGACCCGGCGCACCCGTTCCCCTTCATCCCCAATCTTGGCTTCTCGATCGGCCTGCAGCTGGTCAGCAAGAATGGCCGCGAGCCGATGACGGCGCTTCTGCGCCTGCCGCCGGCGCTCGATCGTTTCGTGCGCCTGCCCGATGATGGCAACACGATCCGCTACATCACGCTCGAGGACGTCGCCAACATCTTCATCTACCGGCTCTACCCGGGCTATGAGGTGCAGGGTTCCGGTACGTTCCGCATTATCCGCGACAGCGATATCGAAGTCGAGGAAGAAGCAGAAGATCTCGTCCGCTTCTTCGAAACAGCGCTGAAGCGCCGCCGCCGCGGTTCGGTCATCCGCCTCGAAACCGATTCCGAAATGCCGGCCTCGCTGCGCCAGTTCGTAGTGCAGGCGACCAACGTGCCCGATAACCGCGTCGCCGTTCTGCCCGGCTTGCTGGCACTGAATACGCTGTCCGAGATCACCAAGGCGCCGCGCGACGATCTGCGTTTCCCCTCCTACAATGCGCGATTTCCCGAACGCGTCCGCGAGCACGCCGGCGATTGCTTCGCCGCCATCCGCGAAAAGGACATGGTGGTTCACCACCCCTACGAGTCCTTCGACGTGGTGGTCCAGTTTCTGCTCCAGGCTGCGCGCGATCCTGACGTCCTGGCGATAAAGCAGACGCTCTACCGCACCTCCAACGACAGCCCGATCGTCCGCGCGCTGATCGACGCCGCCGAATCCGGCAAGTCGGTCACGGCGCTGGTCGAGCTCAAGGCGCGTTTCGACGAGGAAGCCAACATCCGCTGGGCGCGCGACCTCGAACGCGCCGGCGTGCAGGTCGTCTTCGGCTTCATCGAATTGAAGACCCACTCGAAGATGTCGCTGGTCGTTCGCCGCGAAGAGGGCAAGCTGCGCAGCTACTGTCACCTCGGCACCGGCAACTATCACCCGATCACCGCGAAGATTTATACCGACCTGTCGTTCTTCACCTGCAATCCGGTGATTGCCCACGACATGGCCAACATCTTCAACTTCATCACCGGCTATGGCGAGCCGGAGGAGAGCATGAAGCTCGCCGTATCGCCCTATACGCTGCGTTCGCGCATCCTTCGTCACATCAACGAAGAGATCAAGCACGCCAAGAACGGCGCGCCGGCGGCCATCTGGATGAAGATGAACTCGCTCGTCGATCCCGAAATCATCGACGCGCTCTATACGGCGAGCCACGCCGGCGTCGAGATCGATCTCGTCATCCGCGGTATCTGCTGCCTGCGCCCGCAGGTGCCCGGCCTGTCGGAAAACATCCGCGTCAAGTCGATCGTCGGCCGCTTCCTCGAGCACAGCCGCATCTTCTGCTTCGGCAACGGTCACGGCCTGCCGTCGGACAAGGCGCTGGTCTATATCGGCTCCGCCGACATGATGCCGAGAAATCTGGATCGCCGCGTCGAAACGCTGGTTCCGCTGATCAATCCGACCGTGCACGAGCAGGTTTTGTCACAGATCATGCTGGGCAACCTCATTGACAATCAACAAAGCTACGAGATATTGGCCGACGGGACGTCTAGGCGCATGGAGGTGCGCAAGGGCGAGGAGCCGTTCAACGCGCAACAGTATTTCATGACCAATCCCAGCCTTTCGGGCCGTGGTGAAGCGTTGAAATCCAGTGCGCCAAAGCTGATCGCCGGCCTTCTTTCCGGCCGCACGAAACGATAAAACTGGACCTGCATGGTTGAATCAGAAGCCCAGGGGCGCCTTCCAGGGATTGCCCCGGTCTCCGTTGTCGATATCGGGTCGAACTCGATCCGTGTGGTCATCTATGAAGGCTTGTCGAGATCGCCCACGATCCTTTTCAACGAAAAGGTTCTCTGCGGTCTCGGTAAGGGCATAGCGCTCACAGGCAAGATGGACGAGGCCAGCGTCGAACGTGCGCTTTCCGCTCTGCATCGCTTCAAGGCGCTGTCCGATCAGGCACGCGCTGCCACCATGTATGTGCTGGCGACGGCTGCTGCCCGCGAGGCCTCGAACGGTCCCGATTTCATTCATCGCGCCGAAACCATCCTGCAGCGCAAGGTGCGCGTTCTCTCTGGTGAAGAAGAAGCCAAGTTCTCCGCGCTCGGCATCGTCAGCGGCTTCTACACGCCGGATGGTATCGCCGGTGACCTGGGCGGCGGCTCTCTGGAGCTGATCGACATCAAGGGCAAGGAACTCGGCCAGGGCGTGACGCTTCCGCTCGGCGGCCTGCGCCTGTCGGAATATGCCGGCGGCTCGATGGAGAAGGCCCGCACCTTCGCCCGCAAGCATGTGAAGACCATCTCCAAGCTACTGGCCAAGGGCGAAGGGCGCACGTTCTACGCTGTCGGCGGCACCTGGCGAAACATCGCCAAGCTGCACATGGAGATGACCAACTATCCGCTGCACATGATGCAGGGCTACGAGATCTCGCTCGAGCAGATGATGCTGTTTCTCGACCAGGTCGATGCCGCGAGGGACTCCAAGGACCCCGCCTGGGCGGCCGTTTCGAAATACCGCCGTGCGCTCCTTCCTTATGGCGCGATCGCCATGAAGGAAGTGCTGAGCGTCATGAAGCCCTCGGTCATCTCCTTCTCTGGCCAGGGTGTGCGCGAGGGCTATCTCTACTCGCTTCTCTCCGAAAGCGAACGCCGCGCCGACCCGCTTCTGGAAGCGGCCCGCGAACTGGCGATCCTGCGTGCCCGTTCGCCTGAACATGCCCGCGAGCTCTCGGAATGGACCGGCCGGATGATGCCGTTCTTCGATATCTTGGAGACGCCCGAGGAGGCCCGTTATCGCCAGGCCGCCTGCCTGCTCGCCGATATCAGCTGGCGCGCCCATCCCGATTATCGCGGCCTGCAGGCGCTTAATATCATCGCCCACACGTCTTTCGTTGGCATCAGCCATCCCGGCCGCGCCTTCATTGCGCTTGCCAATTACTACCGCTTCGAAGGCCTGCACGACGACGGCGCGACCAGCCCGCTGGCGACGATCGCGACGCCGCAATATGTCGAGCGCGCCAAGCTGCTCGGCGGCATGCTGCGCGTGGTCTACCTGTTCTCGGCCTCGATGCCCGGCATCGTCCGCAATCTGACCTTCCGCAAGTCTGATGATCCCGATCTCGACCTCGAATTTGTCGTGCCCTCGGAGTATCGCGATTTTGCCGGCGAGCGTCTCGATGGTCGCCTGCAGCAGCTTGCGAAGCTCACCAACAAGCGCCTGGCCTTCCGCTTCGAGTAGCGCCGCCGCCGCTCAATCCTTACCCAATAAAACGGCCCCCGCTCTTTCGAACGGGGGCCGTTTTGATTCCGGGTGATGCTTACTTGGCGTTCAGCAGTTCGCCGACTTCGAGCAGGCTGAACTCGTTGTCGTCAGCCTTGTCGACGGCGCGGCCGGCCGAGAAGGGCAGGTTGTTGTCGTTGCCGACCACGATATGGGTGGCATCGACGCGGTCGACGTTTTCGATCGTCACGAACGGCATGTCGTAGACGCCATCCTTGGTTCCGGCCTTCTTCTTGTTCTCAGGATCCTTGATGTCGAGAAGGTCGATATAGCCGATCTTGCGAACGGCGCCGTTTGCGTTGGCGTCGTTGAACTCGATCTTGTAGATGCGCTTCAGCTCGGCGGGAGCCTCGAAGCAATCCGCCTTCGGCTGCTTGGGATCGGCGCAAGCCTTGTCCTTGCTGCCGGCGCCGTTGTCGCGTTCGATCACCAGCGCGGTGGTGTCGTCGAGCATGTTGAAGTCGCCGATCGCAATGCCCTTTTCTTCCAGTGGATAGAGCCAGCTGCGGCCGGTCCAGTTCTTGGCCGCCGTGTCGAACTCGACGATGCGGATGGCGGTCCGGCCATCGACCGTCTCGACCTTGCCGTCGTCCTGGAAGAGCGGGCCTTCGAGCAGACCGTAAAGCTTGGATCCGTCCTTGGACATGGCAAGGCCTTCGAAACCGCCCGAGCGCTTCAGGTTGAAGGCCGGCATCTTGGCGACCGGGTTTGCCGGAACCGAGAGCGTCGGGTTGTCAGGCGACAGCACCGGCTTGCCGTTGACGACGGTGGAAACGACGTCGGTCAGCTTGCCCTCGGTGTCGAACTTCAGGATGTAGGGCCCGAACTCTTCGCCGATCCAGAAGCCGTCGGCGACTGGCTGGATGGATTCGATGTCGAAATCAGCGCCTGTGAGGTAGCGCTTCTCAGCACCTTCAAGCACGATCGGGAAGGGCGCCTTCTTGTCCGGATCGGACAGGAACAGGTTCTTGGCGACCTCGACCTTGCCGGTGGCCCAGTCGAACTTCACCTGATGCAGGAAAAGCATGGCGTCGCTGGAATTGGCCTTCGAGCCGAAGCCATTGTCGGACAGCGTCCAGAACGTGCCGTCTTCCATGGTCTTGATGCCGGAGAAGCCCTGGATCGGCTGTCCGTCGAAGGGAAGCTTGAGGTCGGTCACGCGCGCGCCGTCCTTGCCCGGAACGGTGCCGAGCGCCTCGGTGCGCTTGCGATCCGGCGTCGTGAACTTGCCGGAGTGCTTGAGGAACTCAGGTGCGTCGGCGGGAGCCGGCACCATGGTGTTCGCCGGCAGAATAGCCTGGCCGGCGAGCTTTGCGGGAAATTGCTGCTGGTCGGCCATGGCCGAACCGGCGATCAAAAGAACAAATGAAACGGAAGCAAGAAGAGCATTTTTCATCGAAACCCCCATGTGATGGAATGCGGGCTTCGATTAGCAGGCCTCTCATGTCGGCGCTTTGACACCCGCGTGAAGCTTTGGTGACGCTATGCGGTCGTCCGCCTTGACCAGCGAGATCACGCCGAGGCTCTGTCCGCGCCCCTTGACCGCGTGTTGCCCGAGATCCTCGGCCACAACCTTGGTCGGCAGCTGGATCCGCTGGGCGAGGTCGGTCGAGATCAGCACCGAGCGGTTCAGTGTCTTGCAGAGCGATTCAAGCCGCGACGCGGTGTTGATCGTATCGCCGAAATACGTGATCTTGTGATGGTCGACGCCGATTTCCGCGGTGATGATGCTGCCGCCATGCAGCGCCGCGCGCAACCTCGGCACCTGTCCATAGGTCGTCAGCCAGCTCTCGGCATCCGCCTCGATCGCACTGATGATGTCGAAGATGCAGTTGACGCAGCGCGCGAATTTGACGCCGCGGTCCAGCGGCCAGGTAATGATGGCGGCATCGCCGACATAATCGACGATCGTTCCCTTGTATTTGCGTACCGGCTCGGCGAAGGCCGCAAACAGCGAGCTCAGCATCTGCTGCGCGCGCAGGTCGCCGTGCTTCTCCGCGAAGGTCGTCGAATCGACAAGGTCGATGAAGAGAAACACCCGCTCTTCGCTGACCGGTTTGCGGTAGCGGCTGATGAGCATGCTGGTGAACACTTCGCGGCCCAGCAACTCACGAACTCTGAGAACGAAGATCATCAGCGAGCACACGGCCAACGCGTAGAGAAAGGCGTTGAACGGCAGCACCACCATGTCGACCCAGGAATGGGGAATGACAATGCCGGTTCCCCATAGCGAAAGGCCGGCGGCCGCAAAGCCGATGCTCATCAGCACTTCGTAGATGAAAAGCTCGGCGAGGAAGAACGTCAGCGTCGGCAGCGCCTCGACCCGGTTGCGCAGTTCGCGAAAGATCACCTTTCGCTCGAAGGCGATGATCGGCATGCCCATGCACAGTGCGAACACAGCGCCGATGAGCGGACGGCTGTCCTGGAAGAACATGACGCTGTAGAGCACGCCGCTTCCCGCCATGACGAGCATGATCAGAAGCCAGTTCTGGACTGGAGATACTTCTCTCATAAGGGTCTTTTCGTTCAGCCTTGGCCAGCGTGCGTCTGAAGCAATGTAGGCGCGCGTAAGCCCTTTCGGAAGGGGATTGGATATCCCTCCCGAAAAGATTTAGCTGAATGATTGGGCGCAGTTATGGCCTGAATCGAGGCGACGCAAAATTTGCGTCGCGACTTACAGAGCGACCGTCTCGACCTTCTTGCCGACGAAGCGCAACGCGACGTCGCCCTTGATCAGCTGCAAAGCAGGGTCGCCGAACAGCTCGCGGCGCCAGCCGCGCAGCGCGCCCACATCGGCGTTTTCGCCCTCGGCGGCGATCTTGTCCAGATCCTCGCTGTTGGCGATCACCTTGGGCGCGACGCCGTGCTTTTCCGAGATCAGCTTCAACAGCACCTTCAACAGCTCGGCTGCGGCCGCGGCTCCCTCCGGTGCCTGGGTCTGTCTCGGCGCATGCGGCATCTCGGCCTTCGGTAGCGCCAGCGCCGTATTCACAGCCTCGACGACAGCGGCACCGGCAGACGACCGTTCCCAACCCTTCGGGATGGTGCGCAGACGACCAAGCGCCTCGGTATCCTTCGGCTGCTGCTGGGCGATCTCATAGATCGCGTCGTCCTTGATGACGCGCGAACGCGGCACGTTGCGGCTGCGCGCTTCACGCTCGCGCCACGCGGCCACGTATTTCAGCACGGCAAGCTCCTGCGGCTTGCGCAGGCGCATCTTCAGGCGCTGCCAGGCGTCGTCGGGATGAATGTCGTAGGTCTCTTTCGCCTCGAGCACATCCATCTCCTCGGAGAGCCACAAGGAGCGGCCTTCGCGCTCGAGCTCTGCCTTGAGATAGAGGTAGACGTCGCGCAGATGCGTCACGTCGGCCAGCGCATAGTCGAGCTGCTTTTCGGAAAGCGGACGGCGGCTCCAGTCGGTGAAGCGCGAGGACTTGTCGATCTGCACGCCCTTGGTTCGGCTGACCAGCTGGTCGTAGGAGACAGAATCGCCGAAGCCGCAGACCATCGCCGCAACCTGCGTGTCGAAGATCGGATGCGGAATGAGGCCGCCACGGTTGTAGATGATTTCGATATCCTGGCGCGCGGCGTGGAACACCTTCAGCACGCTGGAATTGGCCATCAGCTCAAAGAAGGGTTTCAGGTCGAGACCCTTGGCCAGCGGATCGACAAGCACTTCCGTCGTCGGGCTCGCCATCTGGATCAAGCAAAGCTCCGGCCAGAACGTCGTCTCTCGCAGAAACTCGGTGTCGATAGTAATGAATTCTGACTTGGCCAGCTCGATGCAGGCCGCCTCCAAATCGGCGGTTGTTTCAATCATCTCAATTCATTCGCAGGATAGACATAGTTGAACCTTCCTTCTCCTTTCGGCCCGATATGTCAACCGCTACCGGCAAAGAGTGGTCAAACAACCCTGACATAACTCGTCATGCCGGTCTTCTGATGCTCGATGATGTGGCAATGCAACAGCCAATCGCCGAGATTGTCGGCGACGAAGGCTAGCTGCACCTTCTCGTCCGGCTGTACCAGATAGGTGTCGGTGACGAGCGGCATGACCTCTCGCGTGGACGATGAGAGCACCGTGAAGCTCATCCCGTGCAGGTGGATCGGATGCGTATGCGGCGTCACGTTCTCCAGCTGCAGGATATAGCTCTTACCGAGCTTCAGTTCCGAAAGCGGTGCAGTCGGGTCGCTCGTGTCGCCCGGCCACGGCACCTTGTTGATCGCCCAGAAGCTGTAGCCCAGCGTCCCGCAGATGCTGTCGACCGGCGCATTCTCGGCGGTGGCGCTAAGCACGACCGAGATCTTCTCCGCCGTGGAGATGTCAGCCTTCGCGACGGGGTTCTCCGCGAGTGCCGCGAGATCGCCGACATTGCGCTTCAGCGAGGTGCCCACCGAACGCAGCTTGGCGATCGTTTTCGGCGTGGTCCCGCGAATGTCCTCCAGCGTCGCAACCGCACCTTCGGTATCGGGCATCCGAACGGCAAGATCGAGCCGCTGGCCGGGGCCGATCAAAAGCAGGTCGAGCGGGAAGCGCTTCGGCACGGGATTGCCGTCGATCGCGATCACGGTCGCCTCGGCCCCCTCCATCTTCAGCGAGAAGATGCGCGTGACGTCGGTGACGGCGATGCGCAGGCGGATCAGGCCGCCGGCCGGCGCGTCATATTGCGGTTCCTGGTGCCAGTTCGCGGTGCGCACCGTGCCGTAGGTGCCGGTCTTCGCCGCGTCACGCGGTCGGAACGCGGCAATGAACTGGCCGTCGCCGCCGAGGCGCCAGTCGCGGAGGTTCAGCACCACTTCGGAATCGAATGTGGGGTCGGCCGCATCCTCGACCACGATCACGCCGGTCATGCCCTGTCCCATCTGCGCCAGCGTGTTGCAGTGCGGATGATACCAGAAGGTGCCGGCATCGGGCGGCGTGAAGGCGTAGTCGAAGCTGTCGCCGGTATAGACATAGGGCTGCGTCATGAACGGCACGCCGTCCATCTTGTTGGGAATGCGCAGGCCATGCCAGTGGATGGTGGTCGGTTCGTCGAGCGTGTTGGTGAGCCGCGCCGCATAGGGCTTGCCCTTGGTCATCCGCAGCACCGGCGGCATTCCCGCATCGTTCCCCGGATTACCCCAAGTCATGATGTTCTTGGTCACACCGGCATCGGTCAGCGTCGCCTGTGTCTTCAGCGCTTTCAGCATCTGCGGCTCTGGTGCTGCTTCCGCCAGGCCGAACTTGCCGGCAATGCCGATACCCACCCCGTATGCGCCAGCGACGGCGGAAGCCTTCAGAAGGTTGCGGCGGGTGAGGAGGGGCATGGCGGGACTCCGGAGAAGAATGATACGTCCTCTTTAAAGTTGACCGCGACCTTCAGCAATATGCCTCGTGCAGCCAAACTGCCGCAGAGCTTGGCATATGATAAGGTTGCAACCACGCCGAAAACCGGGCGCAAAGCGCGCGTGGGCCGTGCCAAGTCTTGACAAATCAGGCCGTCCATGCGCTTTTCCGCCCGATTTTCTTGTCGGCGCGAGAGAGCTTTTGAAGCCCCTGCTGCCGTCTTCAAGCCAAATACTGGAAATTGAGATGATGCATCGTTACCGCAGCCACACATGTGCAGCCCTCCGCAAGGCGGATGTCGGCGCCAATGTCCGGATTTCCGGCTGGGTCCACCGCGTTCGTGACCATGGCGGCGTTCTCTTCATCGACCTTCGCGACCATTACGGCATGACCCAGGTCGTCGCCGACCCGGATAGCCCGGCCTTCAAGATCGCCGAAACCGTTCGCGGCGAGTGGGTCATCCGCATCGACGGCGTCGTCAAGGCGCGCTCGGAAGACACCGTCAACAAGAACATGGCGACCGGCGAGATCGAACTCTACGCCCAGGAGATCGAAGTGCTCTCCGAAGCCAAGGAACTACCGCTGCCGGTCTTCGGCGAGCCGGATTATCCTGAGGACATCCGCCTCAAGTACCGCTTCCTCGACCTGCGCCGCGAGACGCTGCACAAGAACATCGTCAAGCGCAGCCAGATCATTTCCGACATCCGCAACCGCATGACGTCGGCCGGCTTCGGCGAATACACGACCCCGATCCTGACGGCGTCCTCGCCGGAAGGCGCGCGCGACTTCCTCGTGCCGTCGCGTATCCACCCCGGCCAGTTCTTCGCCCTGCCGCAGGCGCCGCAGCAGTACAAGCAGCTCCTGATGGTTGCCGGTTTCGACCGCTACTTCCAGATCGCGCCGTGCTTCCGCGATGAAGACCCGCGCGCCGACCGCCTGCCGGGCGAATTCTACCAACTCGACCTGGAAATGAGCTTCGTCACCCAGGAAGACGTCTGGGACACGATGGCCCCGATCATGACCTCCGTCTTCGAGCAGTTCGCCGAAGGCAAGCCGGTCACCAAGGAATGGCCGCGCATCCCCTATGACGTCGCGATCCGCAAGTACGGCTCCGACAAGCCGGACCTGCGTAACCCGATCGAGATGCAGGCCGTCACCGAGCACTTCGCAGGCTCCGGTTTCAAGGTGTTCGCCGGCATGATCGCCTCGAACCCGAAGGTCGAAGTCTGGGCGATTCCCGCCAAGACCGGCGGCTCCAGAGCATTCTGCGACCGCATGAACGCCTGGGCGCAGTCGCTTGGCCAGCCGGGCCTCGGCTACATCTTCTGGAAGGAAGAAGACGGCAAGGTCGGCGGTTCCGGTCCGCTCGCCAAGAACATCGGCGAAGAGCGCACTGAAGCGCTCCGCGTCCAGCTCGGCCTTGAAGCAGGCGACGCCGCCTTCTTCGTCGCTGGCGAACCGGCGAAGTTCTACAAGTTCGCGGGCGAAGCGCGCACCAAGGCGGGTGAAGACCTGAACCTCGTTGACCGCGATCGCTTCGAACTGTGCTGGATCATCGACTTCCCGTTCTACGAATGGAGCGAGGAAGACAAGAAGATCGATTTCGCCCACAACCCCTTTTCGATGCCGCAGGGTGGTCTGGAAGCGCTGCAGAGCCAGGATCCGCTGTCGCTCAAGGCCTACCAGTACGACGCCGTCTGCAACGGCTTCGAGATCGCCTCGGGCTCGATCCGTAACCAGTCACCGGAAGCCATGGTCAAGGCCTTCGAACTGGTCGGCCTCAGCCAGACGGATGTCGAAGAGCGCTTCGGCGGCATGTACCGTGCCTTCCAATACGGCGCGCCTCCGCACGGCGGCTGCGCTTTCGGTATCGACCGTGTCGTGATGCTGCTGCTCGGCGCCAAGAACCTGCGCGAGATCACGCTGTTCCCGATGAACCAGCAGGCGCAGGACCTCCTGATGAACGCCCCGTCGCCGGCAACGCCGAAGCAACTGATGGAACTGTCGCTGCGCGTCATGCCGCCGGTCAAGAAGGACTAAGCGAACATCGCTTGAATGAGAAAAGCCCGGCGCAAGTCGGGCTTTTCTCGTTTCCGGACAATGTCAGAGAGCCGCGTAGATCGCCTGTTTGAGGTCTACGGTGAACCGGCCCCACATGCCCTCCAGCGTCGTGTTGGTGAGCGCGACCACCGTCAGCTTCCTTGTCGGATCCACGAACCAGCTGTGACCATAAACCCCGCCCCATTGCAGGCTGCCGCGAGACAGCGGAACCTGCGCGGCATCTGGATCGGTCACCACGGCCCAGCCGAAGCCGAAGCCCGAGCCGGGCTCTACCTGCTGCCGCAGACCGTTGGCCTGGTCGGTCATCATGGTCGCGACCGTTTCCGTAGATAGCAACGCGCCACCGCCCTGGCGGATGGTTTCGAGAATGCGGAGTACATCGTCCGCCGTGCCCGCCATTCCTGCGCCGCCGGAGTGATAGGAGGAAGGGTCGAAGATCCGGTCCGGCGCAAACCGCACTGAACCCGTCAGCGCGGGAATGACGGCTTCCTGTCCCATCCGCTCCGGCTCGGGCGAGGCGTTGAAGTAGGCGGCCGCCAATCGCTGCCGGTCGCGCACCGAAAACGCGGTGTCTGTAAGCCCGAGCGGGCCGGTGACGAGTTCCGCGACCGCATCGTCGAGCGACATGGCCATTTCCTGCTCGATGACGCCGCCGAGAACGTCGATCGCCAGAGAGTAGCACCAGCCTTCGCCCGGCGCGAACCGCAGCGGTGCACTCGCAATGCGCTTCAGGTTCTCCGCGAGCGCCATTCCAGGCTCGCCGATGCCGTCCGAAACGCCGGCGCGGGTATAGGGACCATCCTCGTCGATGAAGCAGTAGCTGAGGCCTGCGGTGTGGGTGAGCAGATGGCGAAGGCGGATGACCGCTTCCCCGCCATCGGCAAGCCGAGGGCGGAAGTCGGGCAGCCAGCGTGTGATCGGATCGTCCAAACCCATCCGACCCTGTTCGACCAGTCGCATGGCGGCAATCGTCACGATCGGCTTGGTGACCGAGGCAAGGCGGAAGATCGTGTCCTCGGTCATCGTCCGTCCGGCTTCCCGGTCCGCCAACCCGGCTGCGCGCCGGTAGACCGGCTTTCCATCTTGCATGATCAGGACCACGGCGCCCACCAGCCGCTTGTCGGCAAGTGCGGCATCGATTGCCTTATCGACGCCCGCGCCGAAGGATACCGCCGCGTTATCAATCTTGATGTCTGGGGGAAGACTCATGAGATCAAACCTTCTATAATCACAATGACCATTCCTGAATATAGCGGATCGTAAGATAATTCCAGAGTGAACGTTGTGAAAAATACAGAAAGTTCGAAACCTGACACTCAACGCAAGCGCGGTCGCCCGCCCGCTTTCGACAGGGAGGTCGTTCTGGCGGCGGCGCGTGACGTCTTCTGGCAGCACGGCTACGACGGCTCGTCGATCGCCGATCTGACGGCGTCCATGGGGATTACCCCTCAAAGCCTCTACGCGGCCTTCCGCTCAAAGGCTGATCTCTATCGCGAGACGCTCGACCAGTACCGCCGCATGCCACGGCAGGAGCCGGGCAATCCGTTGCAGGAAAAGATCGATACGGTAACGGCTTTCACGCGTTTTCTGCGGAACTCCGCGTTCCTGTTCACGGCAGCCGAACACCCCAAGGGCTGCATGATCTCGACGGCGGTGCTGAACTGCGCGGCGGAAAACGAGGACATCGCCTTTCACGTCTCATCCCTGCGGCTGCAAACGCTCGGCGCGTTCCAGGCGCGTATCGAGCGTGGGGTAGAGGAGGGCGATATGCGCGCCGACACCGATGCCGGCTCGCTTGCCCGTTTTCTCGGCGCCATGGTTCAGGGAATGTCGGTCCAGGCGCGTGACGGTGCGGGTGCCGACGAGCTCTTGGCAGCAGCCGATCACGCGATCAGCGAATTGAAACGCCACAGCATACGATGAAGAAAGGCCCGGCGAGCAATGCGCGCCAGGCCTTTCTCATTCATGCGGCAACGATCAATCGTTCGCCGAAACCTTCACGCCGAGCACCTGCGGCAGCGTGTTCGGTGCGCCCATGGCGGCACCCATGATCATCGGGAACGGCACGGGTTTTTCCGGTGCGGCGTTGACCGTCAGGCTCTTCGGGTCGTCGAGGAAGGTGTTGACGGCGGCCGATACGGCGTTCTGCAGCTCGGGGATGTTGAGCTGTGCCAGCATGATCGGCGCCATCGCCTTCAGCGAGTCCGCCATCTGCTTGCCCGACATGCCCTGCTGGCTGCCGGCATAGTCGAGAGCGCGCTTGGTGATCGAGGCGTCGTCGAAGCGGATCTGAGCGCTTTCGAAGGACAGCTGCTGCAACAGGCCAAGCATGGCAAGGCCGAAGGCCTGCTGGGCCTGGTCCTTGTTCTGGTTGGCTTCCGCCTGCTGGGCGGCTTCCTGCAGCGACTTCACGAAGGCGAGCGTATAGCCATTGACCTTGAAGGCGAGGTTGAGCTTGCCGACATTGCTGAAATCGAAGGCGAACTCGGATACGTCGATCGTGCCCGGTGCCAAGTCCCAGGCGCCCTTCATGGTGATGTCGCCATTGACCTGCTGCAGCGCCAGCTTCTCGATCGCTTCCTTGCTCTGCGGATCGGCCGCCTTGCTGAGGTCGGCCTTGAGGCTCTTGAAGGCGCCGTCGAAATCGAAGCCGGACTCGTCTTCGCGCAGCGTCAGGTTCACATCGCTGCCACCGAGCGAGAACACTTCGGCGCCATCCTTGACGACCTTCAGCGGACCGCTGTGGGCGCTCTCGTAGAGCAGCATGGAGGAGAGGCCTTCGCCCTTGGCATCGGCAGGAATGGAGATGCCGCCGAGCGTCAGTTCGCTCACGGTCAGCGTCGCGCCGTCATTGGTGGTGTTGATGTCGGGGAAGGCTGCTTCTTCGATGTAGTAGCCACCGTCGTCATCTTCCTCGACGCCCGACAGCGTGATTTCGCCGATCGGCAGAGCGCCGCCGTTATTCGGCTTGAAGCTGGCGTTCTTCAGCGTGACGGTCTTGCCGTCGACATCGACGCCATCGGCTGCGAGCGTGCCGCCCTGCAGCGTGTAGGCGGCATTGATCTTCTTCAGCAGGTCCTGGCCATCGAGCGCGAAAGCGGAGCCTGCGAGAGAAAGGAATGCCACGCCCGAAAGCATGAGCCGTGTCGTCCGGTAAAATGTCATTGGTGTTCCTCAGATCCAGGTGGGCGGTTGGCCGTCAATCTACGGTGGATTTGTGCCGGTTTATATTTCGTGTTTTCTAAAATTATGTTGAAGGGATAAGCAAACAAAGTCCAAATTCGGGCAGAAAGGTTTTAGCGGTCGTTTTCTTTCTGTTCGGGGACTTCATCCACAGCCGCAATGCCCGGATTCCTTGCTCACATCAACCATCTCGGTTAGTCAGAAGGTATGGGACAAGAGATTTTGCCGCCCTCTGGCGGAGACGATGACAGCATTCTTCCGATCGACCTGAAGGCGGCGCTCGAAGAGCGTTATCTCGCCTATGCGCTGTCGACCATCATGCACCGCGCGCTGCCCGACGTTCGCGACGGCCTGAAGCCGGTTCATCGCCGCATCATCCATGCGATGAGCGAGATGGGCATCCGCCCGAACTCGGCCTTCAAGAAATGCGCCCGTATCGTCGGTGACGTCATCGGTAAATTCCACCCGCACGGCGACCAGTCGGTCTACGATGCGCTGGTTCGTCTCGCCCAGGATTTCTCGCAGCGTTATCCTGTCGTCGACGGGCAGGGAAACTTCGGCAACATCGATGGCGATAGCGCTGCTGCCTATCGATACACCGAAGCCCGCATGACAGATGTCGCCGGGCTGCTGCTCGAGGGTGTCGATCAGGACGCCGTCGATTTCCGGCTGACCTACAACGAAGAAGACCAGGAGCCGACGGTTCTCCCTGGCGCCTTCCCGAACCTTCTCGCCAACGGCTCGTCGGGCATCGCCGTCGGCATGGCGACCTCTATTCCGTCGCACAACGCACATGAACTGTGCGACGCGGCGCTGCATCTGATCAAGCATCCGGATGCGACGGTCGAGACGCTGGTGGAGCAGTTCATTCCGGGTCCGGATTTCCCGACCGGCGGCATCATCATCGACGACCGACAGACGATCATCGACGCCTACAAGACCGGCCGCGGCGGCTTCCGCACGCGCGCCAAGTGGGAGACCGAGGATCTCGGCCGTGGCGGCTATCAGATCATCATCACGGAAATCCCGTTCCAGGTGCAGAAGTCGCGCCTGATCGAGAAGATCGCCGAGCTCTTGATCGCCCGCAAGCTGCCGCTGCTGGAAGACATTCGCGACGAGTCGGCCGAAGACGTCCGCGTCGTGCTGGTCCCGAAGAACCGCACCGTCGACCCGACCATCCTCATGGAATCCATGTTCAAGCTGACGGAACTCGAAAGCCGTTTCCCGCTGAACATGAACGTTCTCTCCATGGGCCGCATTCCGCGCGTCATGGCCCTGAACGAGGTCCTGAAGGAATGGTTGGATCACCGCCGCGACGTGCTTCAGCGCCGTTCGCGCTTCCGCCTTGCCGCTATCGAGCGTCGCCTGGAAGTCCTGGGCGGCCTGCTGATCGCCTACCTCAACATCGACGAGGTGATCCGCATCATCCGCGAGGAAGATGAGCCCAAGCCCGTCATGGTCGCGCGCTGGTCGCTGACCGAGATCCAGGTCGAAGCCATTCTCAACATGCGCCTGCGCTCCTTGCGCAAGCTCGAAGAGTTCGAGATCCGCACCGAGTTCGACGCTCTGAGCAAGGAAAAGGCCGAGATCGAAGCGCTGCTCGCCTCCGAGGACAAGCAGTGGCAGACCGTTGCCTGGGAAATCGGCGAGGTGAAGAAGAAGTTCGCCAAGGCGACCGAACTTGGCCGCCGTCGCACCCAGTTCGCCGAAGCGCCGGATGCCGACGAGCAGGCTATCCAGCAGGCGATGATCGAGAAAGAGCCGATCACCGTCGTCGTTTCCGAAAAGGGCTGGATCCGCGCGCTGAAGGGCCATATCTCTGACACCGCGACGCTGACCTTCAAGGAAGGCGACGCGCTGAGGATCGCGTTCCCGGCGCAGACGACGGACAAGATCCTTGTCATCACCACCGGCGGCAAGGCCTTCACGCTTGGCGGCGACAAGCTGCCGGGTGGCCGCGGCCATGGCGAGCCGTTGCGTATCATGATCGACATGGACAACGACCAGGACGTGCTGACGGCATTCGTCCACGATCCGCAGCGCAAGCAGATGATCGTCTCGACGGCCGGCAATGGCTTCGTCGTCGCCGAGACCGACATGGTCGCCAACACCCGCAAGGGCAAGCAGATCATGAACGTCTCCATGCCCGACGAAACCAAGCTGCTCGTGCCCGTCTCCGGCGACCACATCGCCGTGGTTGGCGAAAACCGCAAGCTGCTGGTCTTCCCGCTGGATCAGGTTCCGGAAATGTCGCGCGGCAAGGGCGTTCGCCTGCAGCGCTACAAGGATGGCGGCATTTCCGACGTTCGCTGCCTTGCGATCGCGGATGGCCTTGTCTGGGAAGACAGCGCCGGCCGTACGTTCAGTAAGAACAAGGAAGAGCTCGCCGAATGGCTCGCCGACCGCGCTTCGGCCGGCCGCACCGTTCCCAAGGGCTTCCCCCGCAGCGGCAAGTTCGCCGGCTGAAATATATCAGCGCCCCGCTCTTGGCGAGCGGGGCATTTCCTCTAGTTCTGTCCTGTAATCACAACATGGACAAACATCATTCCGAAGGCGGACGGAATGATCGTATGTGGCGCCTTCGTGGGAAGGCGGCATGTCCGATCATGGAGGTCCGATCACGGAGGAATGTTGATGAGTGCCTGCAAGACCATTACGCTTTCAGTCGGCCACACCTACAATGCCTCGCCCTGCGAGGTCTACGACGCCTGGCTCAATCCCGAAATCGCCAAACGCTTCCTCTTCGCCACCGATGACGGCAGGGTCATCCGTGCCGATATCGAGCCGCGCGTCGGCGGCCATTTTCTCGTCATCGACAGGCGGCCGACCGGCGATGCCGTTCATTATGGCGTATTTCTCGAAATGCGCCGGCCGCGCCTGATGGTGTTCTCGTTTTCGGTCGCCGAACACGATCACAATGCCGATCGCATCCGCGTCGAAATCGAACCGCTGGGGGAGGGCACGCGCCTGACGCTGTCGCATGAAATGTGTGCCGAATGGTCAGCCTTCGAAGAGCAGACCCATCGCGGCTGGACGCATGTGCTGAACGGTCTGGAGCGCGAGCTCGATGCGGCTCACACGGTCAAGCTGCCGGAGCTTGTTGCGTCCCAGGCTGTTTCCGAACCATCCAAAGCGAGTGCACCATAATCGCGATGACGAGGATGGAGCCGCCGATCAACGTCATGACCGGCGGCGTTTCCGCGAAGATCAGCCAGATCCAGATCGGTGCCAGAATGGTCTCGAGCAGGTAGAACATGCCGACCTCGGGTGCCGAAAGATAACGCGGGCCGCTGGCAAGACACCAGAACGACACCGGCATCAGGATCGCGCCGTTGAAAATGATCCAGGCGGGATGCTCGATCACGAGACCTGCCGGCAAAGCGTTCGCAATGCCCAGAGCGGCGGGAAAGGCCGCGGCAAGCAACGGCACGAAACCCATGGCGCGACGCGATGCGCGCCCGACGGTAATCGCGCCAGCGAGCACCAGCGCCGTCAAAAGCGCCATCGCATCGCCAAAGCTGTGGCCGCCGGCCAAGCCGTCGCCGACAATCAGGCCTACGCCAAGGATCATTACAGCCATGGTCACGAGCGTCGACAACGGTGGGCGCTCCTTCAGGAACAGCCATGACAGCAGCGCGCCGAACATCGGATTGAAGGCGACAATGAAGACGACGTTGGCGGTGGTCGTGTTAAACACCGCAAGCAGGAATGTGATGGTCGAGAGCCCATAGAGAAATCCCGCAAGAAGGCCCGCTCGACCGGGCACCATCGCCGGCCAGCTTCCCTTCACCCACCGGATCGCGCAAAGGATCAGCAAAGTCACGGCAACCGTCGTGATGCTGCGCATGCCGACGATCGACCACATGTCGCCATGGGCGAGGCGTACGAGCGGAATGTCCATGGAGAGCGCAAGGCCGCCGATCGCCGTCAGCAGCAGGCCCTTCCGATGATCGGAAAGGGTAGGGAGGGGCATTTAGGGCTGGCTACCTTCGGGAAGGGATGTGGGATCGAAACGCTCCCAGCCGCGCGCGGTCAGGTGTTCCTGCGGCTGGTAGCGGGTCTTGTAGTCCATTTTCCGCGAGCCTTGAACCCAGTAGCCGAGATAGACATGCGGCAGGCCGAGCGCCTTTGTCCGCCTGATGTGGTCGAGGATCATGAAGGTGCCGAGCGAGCGCTTGTCGAGATCGGGATTGAAGTAGGAATAGACCATCGAGAGCCCGTCGCTCATCGTGTCGGTCAGGGCCGCCGCGATCAGCTCGCCGCTTGGCCGCGTTTCCAGCCCCGAGCCTTCCACACGCCGGCGATACTCGATGATCTTGGTGTTGACATGGGTGTCCTCGACCATGATCGCATAGTCGAGCACCGTCATGTCAGACATGCCGCCCTGCTGGTGGCGATAGTCGAGGTAGCGACGAAACAGCGAATATTGCTCGCTCGATGGCTGCGCCGGAAATTCGGTCGAGATGATATCGGAGTTGGTGGCGAGCACCCGCTTCATCGACTTGGTCGGCTCGAACTCGTCGGCAAGGATGCGAACAGACACGCAGGCCCGGCAAGCCTCGCAGGCCGGGCGGTAGGCGATGTTCTGAGAGCGGCGAAATCCGCCTTGCGTCAGGATGTCATTCATCTCGGCGGCGCGGGGCCCGACGAGATGCGTAAAAACCTTTCTTTCCATCTCATGCGCAAGGTAAGGGCAGGCAGCCGGGGCCGTCAGATAAAACTGCGGAGATGGCGTGGTCTGCGTATTCATCTGCTGCTGAGATGTCCTTAGGTTGCATGCTGAAATGACAGCATGACTTAAGAAAAGAAAACGTCAACAGCGCGGCAGTGCGCCGCGCTTTGTAACCGATTATACTTTCGGATATTGGCCGAAAATTTCCCCTCAAAAGGAGGGGAAATCCGCTTATTTCAGAGACTTGATCAATCTCAGGCGGTTCTGACCGTCACCGTGCCGACGAGAAAATCGTGCAGCAGGCGGCTGCGTTCGGTGAACAGGCCGACCAGCAGAATCAGCGGCGTCAGAACCGAGTTCAGGATCCAGAACAGCGCCAGGTGAACGATCGCCGTCAGGAAATCCATCTCCCGCCCGTCGACGCGCACGATCGCAATCCCCATCGCCCGCATGCCAAGCGATGCCTGGCTCGAGCCGCCGACCGTGAAGCCGAAATACAGGCCCGCGACGATCACGAACAGCGCCGGATAAAGAAAGAAACCGAGGCCGAGCGTGACGATCGACAGGAAGAACAGGATGACCGCTGCCGGAATGCAGAGCAGCAGAATGATCACATAGTCGAGGATGAACGCAAAAACGCGCCGGCTCAGCGTGCCGCTATAGGCGCGCCAATCGTCAGGTGCGGCATAGAGCGGGTTCGGGTTGAGCGACATCGTTACGGTCTCCTTTCGAGAGTGGCTACCGCTGATATGGTGACGCTCTCTGCGAATGCAATATTAGCGCGAAGCGATCAGCGTTTGGCGAGGATCTTGGCAACCTCGATGGAAAAATAGGTGAGGATGCCGTCGCAGCCGGCGCGCTTGAAGGCAAGCAGCGTCTCAAGCATCGCCTTTTCGCCGTCGATCCAGCCGTTCATCGCTGCCGCCTTGATCTGCGAATATTCGCCCGACACCTGATAGGCGAAGGTCGGAAGGCCGAAGGCTTCCTTCATCCGCCAGCAGATGTCGATATAGGGCAGGCCGGGCTTGACCATCAGCATGTCGGCGCCTTCCTCGACGTCGAGTGCGGCGTCGCGGATCGCTTCCGTGCCATTGGCTGGGTCGATATAGTAGCTCTTCTTGTCGCCCTTCAGCAGTCCGCCGGTCGAGATCGCCTCGCGGTAGGGACCATAGAAGGCGGAGGCGAACTTCGTCGCGTAGCTCATGATCCCGACATCCTGGTGCCCGGCGGCGTCAAGCGCCCGGCGGATCGCGCCGATGCGGCCGTCCATCATTTCGGACGGCGAGATGATGTCTGAGCCGGCATCGGCCTGCATGACCGCTGCACGTGCCACCTGCTCGACCGTCTCGTCATTGACGATCTCGTTGCCGCGCAGGATGCCGTCATGGCCGTGGCTGGTGAACGGATCGAGTGCCACGTCGGTGATGACGCCGATATTCGGCACGGCCTTCTTGATGGCGGCCGTCGCCTGGTTGATCAGGTTGTTCGCTTCCAGGCTGTTGGAGCCGGTCTCGTCGCGCAGCGACATCTCGATATTCGGGAAGGTCGCGATCGCGGGAATGCCGAGATCGGCCGCTTCCTTGGTGGCTTCCACCAGCTTGTCGACGCTCATGCGGTTGACACCCGGCATGGCGGGGATCGGCTCGACGATGCCGGAACCCGGAACCACGAAGACCGGCCAGATCAGATCGTCGACCGTCAGCCGGTTCTCCTGCACCATCCGGCGCGTCCAGTCGGCCTTGCGGTTGCGCCGCATCCGGCGGTGGCCCGTGATTTCATCGACGAGGTGTGTCTTGTCCTGCATGATCGTTCCAGCTCTTGGCAGTTCCAATTGTTGCTGCGCTCATTATCATGCCATCCGACAAATCCAAACCGGGCGAATGGCCGCAACCAGTCAACAGCTTGCGATCAACCGCTGGCGAAGACGCCGCAGCACTCCTATTGTCTGACCCATGAACGCTGATTCTCCGACCATACCGAAAAGCACGCTCACCGGCGTTCTCTTTGTCCTGTTCCTGCGCCTGATCGCGATCTCGTGTTTCTGGTTCGGATTGCAGTATTGGGCGATGCTTGTCGGCTACTCGCTGATCGGTGCGGGACGCTTCGATCTTCTGAGCCTGCCGTGGAAGGTGGCGAGCACCAGCCTTGCGGTTCTGTTTCCCGTGGCTGCCCTCGGGCTCTGGCTGGCTGTCTCCTGGGGACCCGTCATCTGGGTGCTCGCGGCCGGTGGCCAGATCATAATGTATGGCTTTCTTCCGGAGATTTTCGGAGCCAACAAACTCATCATTCTCCTGCATGCGGCAGTGGCCATTATCTACGCTGTTTTCCGCTTTTTGCTCTGGCAGGAGAAGCGCCGGCGCCGGCAGCAGGTAAGCGTTGATTTACCCTGATACAACAGCGCGTTTTGGTAAGGCACTGTTAAGCCTGCAGTTTAAGTAGAATTTTATCTGTATTCGATAGGGTCTGTCTCAAGGCGGGAAGACAACCAACACCGCCAAACAAAACAGTGAGGCAGTCATCATGAATACGAAAATCAAGCCGCAGGCGGTATCGAACTTCCGTGAACAGCAGGACCTGGGTATCCGCGATCTTTACATGGAATCCCTTCATCTTGTTGAACGTCTTCACCGTCGTCTTCTGGATGTCATCAAGGACGAATTCGACCGTCAGGGTCGCAGCGACGTCAACGCCATCCAGGCTCTCCTCCTCTTCAACATCGGCAACTCGGAACTGACCGCCGGCGAACTTCGCTCTCGCGGTTACTACCTGGGCTCCAACGTTTCCTACAACGTCAAGAAGCTCGTCGACCTCGGCTTCATCAACCACCAGCGCTCGCGCATCGACCGTCGCTCGGTCCGCATCAGCCTGACGGAAACCGGCCAGGAAATCGCCGAGACGGTTGCCAAGCTCTATGAGCGCCACACGGCATCGATCGACAAGGTCGGCGGCATCGGCACCGACGAGTTCGCGCAGATGAACAAGCTGCTGACCCGTCTCGACCGCTTCTGGAACGACTCGATCATGTATCGTCTCTAAGCAACAAGACCTCTCCAAGGTCAAAGAAAGCCGGATGCGTTTCCCTGCGCGTCCGGCTTTGCCGTTTGCGCCGACGTGGCATCTTTGCAACGCATGGCCAGCCAACCGCGCTTCGAGCCTTAAACCCCTGTATTCAAGCCGCCTTTTAGCCGCTATTAGCCGGCAGAATCCTTGCAATGGTTTGGTTCATTCTTCGCTTCGATCGCTATCGAAAGTTGCACTTTTCGGCGGAGACACGAATTGGCCATATTAGCATGGCAGCGGAAATACACGGCAATCGGCGCTTTTCGAATCCGGGGTTTTGATAACCTCGCCTTTCCTGCTCGCGATCATGTGATCGCCGGCAGCGAGAATTTGAGGTGCGCCGTGGCAACGGATGGGTAGTGACTGCGTTATTCGCGGTGACGAAGGGCAAAGCCACCGGTCTCTCAAGCGGCGGCATTATTGTGGTTGGGATGCATGTCTAAAAAAACAGGTACTGAAGCTCTCTCTCGGCGGGCATTTCTTGCTTCGGCCGCAGCCGTTGGCGCAAGTTCGGTCGCGGCGCCGGCACTGGCGCAATCGGCAATCGATTCGCTGATCAATGCACCGGAGCGCGGTGACTGGGACGACCAGTTCGATGCGAAGGCAGCGTCCCGTACGGCAACCGCCGTGGTGTCGAACACCCCGATCCTCGGACCGCAGTCCGTCCCCAGCATTCAGCAGGCGATTGCCCAGTATCAGCAGATCGCATCCGCAGGCGGTTGGCCGCAGGTCAACCCGGGCCAGCAGCGCCTGCAGATCGGCGTCACCGATCAGTCCGTCCAGGCCCTGCGCCAGCGCCTCTTCGTTACCGGCGACCTGCCGCAGGAAGCCGGCATGTCCTCGTCGTTTGATTCCTACGTCGATGGTGCGGTCAAGCGCTTCCAGGCACGTCATGGTCTCCCGGCCGACGGCGTGCTTGGTGAATTCACGCTGAAGGCGATGAACATCCCAGCCGACGTGCGCCTGCAGCAGCTGAACACCAACCTGATCCGCCTGCAGACCTTCCCGGAAGAGCTCGGCCGTCGCCACGTGATGGTCAACATCCCGGCTGCTTATGTCGAAGGCATCGAGGACGGCAGCGTCGTGACGCGCCACAACGCGGTTGTCGGCCGCCTCAGCCGTCCGACACACCTGGTCAACTCGAAGATCTACGAGGTCATCCTCAATCCTTACTGGACCGCGCCGCGCTCGATCGTCGAAAAGGACATCGTGCCGCTGATGCGCAAGGACCCGACCTACCTGACGAAGAACAACATTCGTCTGATCGACGGCAAGGGCACGGAAGTAGCCCCTGAGACGATCGACTGGAACGCTGAAAAGGCGCCGAACCTGATGTTCCGTCAGGACCCGGGCAAGATCAACGCCATGGCCTCGACGAAGATCAACTTCTACAACAAGAACGGCGAGTACATGCACGACACGCCGCAGCAGGGCCTGTTCAACAAGCTCATGCGCTTCGAATCCTCCGGCTGCGTGCGCGTTCAGAACGTTCGCGACCTGACCACCTGGCTGCTGCGCGATACACCTCCGTGGTCTCGCCAGCAGATGGAGCAGGTGATCACCACCCGCGTCAACACGCCGATCAAGCTGGCCGAGGAAGTGCCTGTGTACTTCGTCTACATCTCCGCCTGGGGCATGCCTGACGGTATCGTGCAGTTCCGCGACGATATCTACCAGATGGACGGTAACGCCGAACTCGCGCTCGACACGACCGCAGGCATGGAGCAGCCGGTTCAGTAATAGCCGAAAGCTGCGTTGGAATTAAAAAAACCGCGTCTTTCATGGCGCGGTTTTTTGTTGCGCGTAGATTGCCCAGCAAATGTCGCTCTCCGTATTGCCCTTGAACGGGCAGGGCGCTAATAGCCTAGCGCATTCCAGTTAAGGAGCCCGCCGATGACCAATGCTTCTACCCAGACCTTCTTCAATCGCTCGCTTGCCGACACCGATCCGGAAATCTTCGGTTCGATCCAAAAGGAACTCGGTCGCCAGCGTCATGAGATCGAGTTGATCGCCTCGGAAAACATCGTTTCCCGCGCGGTTCTGGAAGCCCAGGGCTCCATCATGACCAACAAGTACGCCGAGGGTTATCCGGGCAAGCGCTACTATGGCGGCTGCCAGTTTGTCGATATCGCCGAAGAACTCGCGATCGAACGCGCCAAGAAGCTGTTCGGCGTCAACTTCGCCAACGTTCAGCCGAACTCCGGTTCGCAGATGAACCAGGCTGTCTTCCTCGCGCTGCTGCAGCCGGGCGACACCTTCATGGGCCTCGACCTCAACTCGGGCGGTCACCTGACCCACGGTTCGCCGGTCAACATGTCCGGCAAGTGGTTCAACGTTGTCTCCTACGGCGTTCGCGAAGGCGATAACCTGCTCGACATGGACGACGTCGCCGAGAAGGCACGCACCCACAAGCCGAAGCTGATCATCGCCGGCGGCACCGCTTATTCCCGCATCTGGGACTGGAAGCGCTTCCGCGAGATCGCCGATGAAGTCGGCGCCTACCTCATGGTCGACATGGCCCATATCGCCGGTCTCGTTGCCGGTGGCCAGCATCCGTCGCCGTTCCCGCACTGCCACGTTGCGACCACCACGACCCACAAGTCGCTGCGCGGCCCGCGCGGTGGTGTCATCCTGACCAACGACGAGGATCTGGCCAAGAAGTTCAACTCGGCCGTCTTCCCGGGTCTCCAGGGCGGTCCGCTCATGCACATCATCGCCGCCAAGGCCGTTGCCTTCGGTGAAGCGCTGCAGCCTGAGTTCAAGGACTATGCTGCCCAGATCGTCAAGAACGCCAAGGCGCTCGCCGATACGCTGATCGCAGGTGGCCTCGACGTCGTCTCCGGCGGCACCGACAACCACCTGATGCTGGTCGACCTTCGCAAGAAGAACGCGACGGGCAAGCGCGCCGAAGCAGCCCTCGGCCGTGCCTACATCACCTGCAACAAGAACGGCATCCCGTTCGACCCTGAAAAGCCCTTCGTCACCTCTGGTGTTCGCCTCGGCGCGCCTGCCGGCACGACGCGCGGCTTCAAGGAAGCGGAATTCAAGGAAATCGGCAATCTCATCGTCGAGGTTCTCGATGGCCTGAAGGCAGCCAATTCCGACGAAGGCAATGCCAGCGTCGAAGCAGCCGTACGCGACAAGGTGATGAACCTCACCGGCCGCTTCCCAATGTACGACTACATCGGCTAAGGATAGCGCATGCGCTGCCCATTCTGCGGATCGGAAGACACACAGGTCAAGGATTCACGCCCGGCGGAGGACAATACGTCCATCCGCCGCAGGCGTATTTGTCCTGATTGCGGCGGTCGTTTCACGACCTTCGAGCGCGTGCAGCTGCGCGAGCTCATGGTCTCGAAGAAGACCGGCCGCAAGGTGCCTTTCGATCGCGACAAGCTGGTGCGTTCCTTCGAGATCGCGCTGCGCAAGCGCCCCGTCGACCGCGACCGCATAGAACGCGCGGTCTCGGGCATCGTGCGGCGCCTGGAAAGCTCCGGCGAAGTCGAAATCAGCTCCGAGCAGATCGGCCTGCAGGTTCTCGAAGCGCTGAAGAGCCTCGATGACGTCGGCTTCGTGCGCTACGCTTCGGTCTACCGCGATTTCAGCCACGCCGAGGATTTCGAGAAGGTGATCTCGGAGATCAACGCCAAGATCGCTCGCGATCCCTTGGATAGTTGAGCGATGAGCGCTTCGCCAGACGACGCGCAATTCATGCAGGAGGCGATCCGCCTGGGTTTCCTCCATCTCGGCCAGACATCCACCAATCCCTCCGTCGGTTGCGTCGTCGTGCGCGACGGCACGATCGTCGGCCGTGGCACGACCGCCGTCGGCGGCCGCCCGCATGCCGAGCCGCAGGCCTTGGCCGAGGCAGGTGAACTGGCACGCGGCGCCACCGCCTATGTCACGCTCGAACCATGCTCCCACCACGGAAAGACGCCGCCCTGCGCCGATGCGCTGATCGCATCCGGCGTGGCGCGCGTCGTCATCAGCGTCACCGATCCCGATGAGCGCGTGTCGGGCAGGGGCATCGGCATGCTCCGCGATGCCGGCATCACCGTCGAGACCGGGTTGTTGGAAGAGGAGGGCCGCCACTCGCTCGCCGCCTATCTCACCCGCCAGACGAAGAACCGCCCCTATGTGATTCTGAAGCTTGCCGTTTCTCAAGACGGCATGATCGGGCGCCTGGGCGCGGGCCAGATCGCGATCACTGGTCCCGCTGCGCGCGCCGAGGTGCAGCAGCTGCGGGCCGAGACGGATGCGATCCTTGTCGGCATCGGGACCGCCGTTGCTGACGATCCGGAACTGACGGTGCGCATTCCGGGGCTCGAGGGCCGCTCTCCGGTGCGTGTTGTGCTTGATCCGTTGCTGGAGTTGCCGTTGGCGTCGAAGCTGGTGCGGACGGCGCGGCAGGTGCCGGTCATTGTGGTGGGGCGTGAGGAGGTTTCGGAGGCGGAGACGGGAGAGCAAGATTTACCCCCCTCTGTCCTGCCGGACATCTCCCCCACAAGGGGGGAGATCGACTCGTTGCGGGCGCCTTCGCAAAACGCAGATGTTGGAACGAGCGGCTCCGCCCAGCCAATCTCCCCACTTGTGGGGGAGATGCCCGGCAGGGCAGAGGGGGGTAACACACCCACCAACGCCAACGAGAATACCGCACAACTCGAAGCCCGCCGCCAAGCCCTCGAAGCATCCGGCGTCGAAGTCGTCTACTGCCACCCCTACCATCCGGAACAGCTTCTCCCGGCACTAGCCTCCCGCGGCATTTCCTCGCTGCTGGTCGAAGGCGGCGCCAAGACGGCGCGGCTGTTCCTTGAGGCCGGCTATGTCGACCGCATCCTGCTCTACCAGGGGCCGGGCACGATTGGGCAAGGCGGTATTGAAACGCCGATCCGCAAAACCGATATTCCATCCGATTTCAAGCATGTGGGCACGCGCAGAGTTGGCGACGACAGCCTGGACGAATACGAAAGAGAAGTTTGATGTTTACAGGCATTGTCACCGACGTCGGCACGATCGAATCCGTTTCGCCTCTCAAGGAAGGCATCAAGCTTCGCGTGGCGACCAGCTATGATCCGGCGACCATCGACATGGGCGCCTCGATCTCGCATTCCGGCATCTGCCTCACCGTCACGGGCTTGCCCGAAGAGGGCAGCAACGGTCGCTGGTTCGAGGTGGAAGCCTGGGAAGAAGCACTGCGCCTGACGACGATCGGCACCTGGACAGAGGGCAGCCCCGTCAACCTTGAGCGCTCGCTGAAGATCGGTGACGAACTGGGTGGCCACATCGTCTCGGGCCATGTCGACGGCAAGGCCGAGATCCTCTCCGTGACCGAAGAGGGCGATGCCACCCGTTTCCGCATCCGCGCGCCGGAGCATCTGGCAAAGTTCGTCGCGCCCAAGGGCTCGATCGCGCTCGATGGCACATCGCTGACGGTCAATGCCGTCGATGGCACCGACTTCGACGTTCTGCTTATTCGCCACACGCTCGAGGTCACGACCTGGGGCAAGCGCCAGGCCGGCGATTTCGTCAATTTCGAAGTCGACACCATGGCGCGCTATGCCGCTAGGTTGGCCGAGTTCCCGGTCGCGAAAGCAGAATAACCTCGCCATTGTAGTGCGCCCGCCTCGCATCGCCAAAGCCGAGCTTTTCGGCAAGGCGCAGCGAGGCGGCATTGTCGGGGTCGATGATGCAGCTCATCGACCGTGCCGGAAAGCGATGCTCCGCCCAGTCGATCAAAGCCCGCAGCGCTTCCGTCGCGTAGCCTTTGCCTTGAGCCTCCGGCATCAACGCCCAGCCCGTTTCCAGCGTCCCCTCGGTGCTGACGGGCTGCATGTCGCGCTTCATCTCAAGAAAGCCCGCTTCGCCCACGAACTTCCCGCTCTCTTTTTCTTCGATGGCGAGGAAGCCGAAGCCCATATGGTGCCACATACCGGCGACGCGCAGCATGCGTCCCCAGCTCTGCTCCCGCGTCGACGCCACCCCGCTGATGAAGCGCACGACCGCATCGTTGCTCCAGAGCGCGTGATAAGCCTCGAAATCCTCAACTGTGTGCGGCCGCAGGATCAGCCGCTCGGTCTCTATCGTCGGTATCTCGGCCATCGCGATCGCTTTCCTCGTCAGGCCCCAGGCTCGCCATCCCAGTAATCGAGACCGTCGCCGGTCCGGCCCATCACGCGAAACGATCGGTCGGGTGATCCCTCGCGGCGCGTCTTCGCAAGAAACTTCCCCGAGTCCGGGTATTCGACGATATCGGTCGCGGCCTTCGTCGAAATGCCGAGATAGATCAGCGGGGTCTCGCCGGTGTTGATGATCTGGTGCGCCGTCTCCGGCCCGCCCGCCGGCGCTCCAAGCACATCGCCCTTGCGGATCGGATAGCGCTCGGTTCCGAAACGATATTCGCCCGTCCCCTCGATCACGAAGAACATCTCGTCCTCCGCATGATGGTTGTGGAAGGGACAGCCCGATTTGCCCGCGGGTACCTCGTTATAGCTGACGCCAAGCCCTTTCAGCCCGAGCATCGCCCCGAACGAAATATCGGCGCTCTCATAAAGCTCCCCCTGCTTCCAGCGATCGAGGTTGAGTGCGTTCACGTTGACGACGGGTGTTTGCTGATCGTTCATTCTCGTCTCCCTTTGCCTCAGGGAACTATGACTTCATGCGGGAAATCAACCCGTTATCGATCACGGCGCGGCATTTTCGGCCCAGCGGCTCGCCAGTACCTCGGCACTCGCCGGGACGATTCGCGATTTTGCACCGCAGCCATGAGCCGAATTTGCTTGCCATTCGGACAAAGGCATGTTTTGACCGCCGCCTGTCGAACGACAAATCCTCTAGGAAATGAAGGTGACCCATGGCGCGAGAAACCGCTCCTCATATCTTGATCGTTGAAGCACGTTTCTACGACGACATGGCTGATGCGCTCCTGGAAGGCGCAACCTTCGCATTGACCGAAGCCGGCGCGACCTATGACGTCGTCACCGTTCCCGGCGCGCTGGAAATTCCGGCTGCGATTGCAATGGCTCTCGATGGAGCGGATAATGACGGCACGAACTACGACGGCTACGTCGCGCTCGGCATGGTCATCCGCGGCGAGACCTACCACTTCGATATCGTGTCGAACGAATCCTCGCGCGCTCTGATGGACCTGTCCGTCAGCGAATCCATTGCCATCGGCAATGGCATCCTGACTGTCGAAAACGACGAGCAGGCTTGGTCGCGCGTACGCCGTTCGGATAAGGACAAGGGTGGCTTTGCCGCTCGCGCAGCTCTCACCATGATCGAGCTGAAGAAAAAGCTGGGTGCATAAGGCATGAGCAACGAAAACGTAGAGCGTCCGATCAAGGCAGCGAACCAGCGTGGCGCCGCGCGTCTCGCCGCCGTTCAGGCGCTCTATCAGATGGATATCGGCGGCACCGGCGTTCTCGAAATCGTCGCCGAATACGAAGCCCATCGTCTCGGCCAGGAACTGGATGGCGAAACCTACCTGAAGGCTGACCCTTCCTGGTTCCGTTCGATCGTCTCGGGTGTCGTGCGCGAACAGAAGCGCCTCGATCCGCTGGTTGCCTCGGCGTTGCAGGATGATTGGGCGCTGTCGCGTCTCGACAGCACCGTTCGCGCCATCCTTCGTGCCGGCGTTTTCGAACTTCTCGACCGCAAGGACGTGCCGGTCGCGGTCATCGTCACCGAATATGTCGAGATCGCCCAGGCGTTCTTCAGCGACGATGAGCCCAAGCTCGTCAACGCTGTTCTCGACCGTATCGCCAAGCAGGTTCGCGGCGATCAGAAAAAGTAGCGTTTCGCGCGCAAGAATCGGCTCCTTCCTCCGATTGGCTAATCTCCTCTTTCCCATTGCTCCGTAAGGGTTTTCAGCCCTTGCGGGCTTGACGTCCCGTTTTCCTCCCCGCAATCTCCACTCGGCGTTGCAGCATTTCTGTGGGAGGAAATGAGGACGGCGTGTTCGCAGCCGGAGAGGGAGTGAGCTCCGGCTCTTTTGGAGGAAAGAGCGAAATGACGATTCTTTTATGCGTAATAGCGTGCGGCTTGCTTTCGGTGGTCTATGCCATCTGGGCAATCCGGTCGGTGCTATCAGCCGATCAGGGGAACGCCCGCATGCAGGAAATTGCAGGATATATTCGCGAAGGCGCGCAGGCCTATCTGACGCGCCAGTATACGGCGATCGCCATTGTCGGCGTCGTCGTCTTCATCGCCGCCTGGCTGCTGCTCTCCGCCACGGCCGCGATCGGCTTTCTGGTTGGTGCCGTGCTTTCGGGCGCTGCGGGCTTCATCGGCATGCACGTTTCGGTTCGCGCCAATGTGCGCACCGCGCAGGCTGCCTCGCATAGCCTGGCCGCCGGGCTTGGCATCGCCTTCAAGTCGGGCGCCATCACCGGCATGCTGGTCGCCGGCCTCGCGCTGCTTGGCGTCTCCATCTACTACCTGATCCTCACCGGCGTGCTCGGCCACGATCCCGCCTCGCGTGAAGTCATCGATTCCCTGGTCGCTCTCGGCTTCGGCGCATCGCTGATCTCGATCTTCGCCCGTCTCGGCGGCGGCATCTTCACCAAGGGCGCCGACGTCGGCGGTGACCTCGTCGGTAAGGTCGAGGCCGGTATCCCGGAAGATGATCCACGCAACCCCGCCACAATCGCCGACAACGTTGGCGACAATGTCGGCGATTGCGCAGGCATGGCGGCCGACCTTTTCGAAACCTATGCGGTTTCCGTCGTCGCGACGATGGTTCTCGCCGCGATCTTCTTCGGCGGCACGCCGGTTCTTGCGTCGGCGATGATCTACCCGCTGGCGATTTGCGGTGCCTGCATCATCACCTCGATCATCGGCACCTTCTTCGTCAAGCTCGGCAGCAACGGCTCGATCATGGGCGCCCTCTACAAGGGTCTCATCGTCACCGGCCTGCTCTCCATCCTGGGGCTCGGCGCGGCAACGTCGCTGACAGTCGGTTGGGGCCCGATCGGCACCGTCGCCGGTCATGACATTACCGGCATGAACCTGTTCATCTGCGGTATCGTCGGCCTCATCGTCACCGCGCTGATCGTCGTCATCACCGAATACTACACCGGCACCAACAAGCGTCCGGTCAACTCGATCGCTCAAGCATCGGTCACGGGACACGGCACCAACGTCATCCAGGGGCTCGCCGTATCACTGGAATCGACAGCGCTTCCGGCAATCGTCATCGTCGGCGGCATTCTGGCGACCTTCCAGCTGGGTGGCCTGTTCGGCACCGGTATCGCCGTCACCGCCATGCTCGGCCTTGCCGGCATGATCGTGGCGCTCGACGCCTTCGGTCCTGTGACCGACAATGCCGGTGGCATCGCCGAAATGGCGCATCTGCCGCCGGAAGTGCGCAAGTCCACGGACGCGCTCGATGCGGTGGGCAACACAACCAAGGCCGTCACCAAGGGCTATGCGATCGGCTCCGCCGGTCTCGGTGCCCTCGTGCTCTTCGCGGCCTATTCGAACGACCTGCAATATTTCGCCGCGCATGGTGATCAGTATCCGTACTTCGCCAATATCGGTGCGATCTCGTTCGATCTCTCCAATCCCTATGTCGTCGCCGGACTGCTCTTCGGCGGCCTCATCCCCTATCTCTTCGGCGGCATCGCCATGACGGCGGTGGGACGTGCGGCCGGATCGATCGTCGAGGAGGTGCGCAAGCAGTTCCGCGAAAAGCCCGGCATCATGCAGGGAACCGAGAAGCCGGATTACGGCAAGGCGGTCGATCTTCTGACCAAGGCCGCCATTCGCGAAATGATCATTCCGTCGCTTCTGCCCGTCCTGGCGCCCATCATCGTCTATTTCGGCGTGCTGTTGATCTCCGGCTCCAAGGCGTCGGCTTTCGCGGCGCTTGGCGCATCGCTTCTCGGCGTCATCATCAACGGCCTGTTCGTCGCGATCTCGATGACCTCGGGCGGCGGCGCATGGGACAACGCCAAGAAATCCTTCGAAGACGGCTTCGTCGACAAGGACGGCACGCGCCACATGAAGGGTTCGGAAGCCCATAAGGCATCCGTAACCGGCGACACAGTCGGCGACCCCTACAAGGATACTGCGGGTCCCGCCGTCAATCCGGCGATCAAGATCACCAATATCGTGGCACTGCTGCTGCTTGCCATCCTGGCGGGCTGATCGATCTTAAACCTGTAACCAATAAAAAACCCGCCGGAGCGATCCGGCGGGTTTTGTGTGGGCGGATGACTTGGCGATTAGCGCAAGCTGGCTGGGTTCTGCGGCGAAGGACGATCGCCGGCGCCGAACAGGCCCTTGGCCATGTTCGCGGCGCTGCCGCCGGAAAGCAGCTGCTGCAGGAAGGTAAGATCCTTACCACCAGTCGGCGTAACGCGTGTGATCGTGTCGAACGGCTTGCCGTCCTTGAGCGTGTAGTTGGCGCGACGGGTAACGACGCCGTCCTTGTCGAAATAGATGGCCAGAACGCTCTGGTCCACGACCTTCAGCTTCTGGAACGCCATGGAGCGCTCGCGACGCTGTGAGATGTAATAGAAGACTTCGCCATCGAAGGTGGCGGTCGTCGAAGGCGTGCCCAGCGACAGCAGAACCTGCTCGCGGCTCGAACCCTCGGGAACCAGGTTGAGCGACTGCTCGTCGGCGACGTAACCGCCGTTGAGAACCGTACCCGTTTGGCAGCCGGTCAATCCGGCGGAGGCGATCATGATGGCAATGGCGGCATTGCTGAGGAATTTCTTGTCAGACTTGAAATACCGTTTCTTCAACGACATCTACTCCCTTAACGTATCGATACCAGCCATCGGCCATGCAATGTTACGCTGATGCAAAACCATTGTGGCCTTTCCGGGGTCGGACGTGAGCCATCTGCCGAGTGGCCATCGTCGAAGCGCTGTCCCGAAAGTGGCCACCTTCGCCATTGCAATTCGCGCATGCTTCGGTAAACCAGCTTTCGAAATCATGCAACAAGGCCGGACGCAGGTTGGCGCCAAGAACGAGGCCTTTCCGGAAAAAACAATGATATTCGGGCTCTTCGGCAAGAAAAACAACAATCAGGCGATCGTCGACCGGCAGTATGAGGCGCTGACATCGGCCGCCCGCATGCCTGCGCTTTACGAGAGACTCGGCGTGCCGGATACGGTCATGGGTCGCTTCGAAATGCTGTCGGCCGTCATGATCCTGTTTTTTCGCCGCACGCGTGCATCCGAGACGAGCGGCCAGGAAATCGCGCAGGAAATCGTGGATGCATTCTTTCAGGATATCGACTATTCGATCCGCGAACTCGGGATTGGCGACAACACGGTTCCGAAGCGCATGAAGAAACTCGCCGGCATGTTTTACGGCCGGCTCGAAGCCTATTCCAAGGCGATGGACGCCGGCGACGCCGAGGCTCTCGCCGTGGCGCTTGGCCGCAACATTCATCCGAAGGAAACAGATCCGGTCGATATGCGCGCGCTTGCCGATTGGATGTTTTCCGCTGAAAAACACCTGTCGGCACAGTCCGAAGATACGATCGCGACCGGCTCGGCAACGCTGCCGGCCGTCGCGTGAGGAGACAATGATGAAGAATTCAAACGAAGACACGCCTTTCTCCTATCTGGTCAAGGTCGGTAACGTTTCGGCCAACCCGGTCGACGTCCATCTGGAAGCCGACAAGGACGAGTTGCAGGCGCTTGCGGAGACATGGGACGTGATCTCGGTTGACGATTTCCGCGCCGATCTGCAGATCGCGCGATGGAAGAAGGACGGCATCCGCGTGAAGGGCAGGGTGCAGGCGAGCATCGTCCAGAGCTGCGTCGTCACGCTGGAGCCGGTGCCGTCAAAGATCGATGAGCCCTTCGAGCAGATCTTCGTTCCCGAAAACTCCAAGCTTGCGCGTCGCCCGGCCAACGATACCGGCGAAATGATGCTGGACCCGGATGGTCCCGACCTGCCGGAAAGCTTTGTCGGCGATACGATCGACGCCGGCGAAGTCGCCACCGAATTCGCCGCCATGGCGATCGATCCGTACCCCCGCAAAGAGGGCGTTGCCTTCGATGGTCACATAGAAGACACCGGAGAGAACGATAAGAAGCCTTCCGCCTTTGCTGTTCTGAAAGACTGGAAAAAGGACTGAAAGCCGCTCGCGGTTTGACATAATTCAGTTGTCAGCGACGGTAAAACCGGTATTTTGGCCAAAATTTCGCCCTCCTGGGACGAAAAAAAAGGATCAGGGACGCGTGATCAGAATTTCTCTCGACCTCATGGGTGGCGACTTTGGTCCCCAGGTAGTCATCCCCGGTGCCGCCAAGGCGCTGGAACGGCATCCGGACATTTCGTTTGTGATGTATGGCTTGAAGGAACAGTGCGAGCCTATTCTCGACCAGTTTCCGAAGCTGAAGGAGAAATCCGTTCTCCACGATTGCGAACTCGCCGTGCGCATGGACGAGAAGCCGAGCCAGGCATTGCGCCGCGGCCGCTATGTCTCCTCCATGTGGCGTTCGCTTGAGGCCGTGAAGACCAAGGACGCCGATGTCGCGGTGTCCGCCGGCAATACAGGCGCGCTGATGGCGATGGCCAAGTTCTGTCTGCGCACCATGGCCAATATCGAGCGCCCGGCGATCGCGGCGATCTGGCCGACCATGCGTGGCGAAAGCATCGTGCTCGATGTCGGTGCGACGATTGGCGCCGATAGCCAGCAGTTGATGGATTTCGCGCTGATGGGCGGCGCCATGGCGCGCGCGCTGTTCGAGATCGACCGTCCGACGATCGGCCTGCTCAATGTGGGTGTCGAGGAAATCAAGGGCCAGGAAGAGGTCAAGGAAGCGGGACGCCTGCTGCGCGAGGCCAATATCGACTCGCTCGACTATTTCGGCTTCGTCGAGGGCAATGACATCGGCAAGGGAACCGTCGATGTCGTGGTCACCGAAGGCTTTGCCGGCAACATCGCGCTGAAGGCCGCAGAAGGCACGGCGCGCCAGATCGGCGAATACCTGAAAGCCGCGATGTCGCGCACCCTGCTTGCCAAGATCGGCTATATCTTCGCCAAGAGCGCCTTCGACATGCTGCGCGAGAAGATGGACCCGAGCAAGGTCAATGGCGGCGTGTTTCTCGGCTTGAACGGCGTGGTCATCAAGAGCCACGGCGGCGCCAATGCCGAAGGGATCGCGTCTGCGATCGAGGTCGGCTACGACATGGCCAAGAATGGCCTCAATCAGAAAATAGAAAACGATTTGCAAAAGTATCATGCCAAGCGGCTGCCCCCTATCGGGCCGGAAGCGGCATGAGCGACGGGATTTGAAGAATATGATCCGTTCAGTGGTTCGCGGTTTCGGATCCGCGCTTCCGAAACGCGTTATGACCAATCGCGACATGGAAGATGTCGTGGACACCTCCGACGAATGGATTGTCCAGCGCACGGGCATTCGCCAGCGTTATCTCGCCGGAGAAGATGAAACGACGTCCTCGCTTGGCGCGGCGGCGGCTCTGGCCGCGCTCGAAAAGGCCGGCATGACGCCCGATGACATCGACATGATCATCTGTGCGACGTCGACGCCCGACAACACCTTCCCGGCAACCGCCGTCAGCATCCAGAACCGTCTCGGCATGAGCCACGGCTTTGCCTTCGACGTGCAGGCGGTCTGCACCGGCTTCGTCTATGCGGTCACCACCGCCGACGCCTATATCCGTGGCGGCCTTGCCAAGCGCGTGCTTGTCATCGGCGCCGAAACCTTCTCGCGTATCCTCGACTGGAACGACCGCACCACTTGCGTGCTCTTCGGCGATGGCGCGGGCGCGATCGTGCTGGAAGCAGCCGAAGGCGAGGGGACCACGGCGGATCGTGGCGTCCTCACCGCGCATCTGCGCTCCGACGGCTCGCACAAGGAAAAGCTCTTCGTCGATGGTGGACCGTCGACCACGGGCACCGTCGGCAAGCTGCGCATGGAAGGCCGCGAAGTCTTCAAATATGCGGTCGGCATGATCACCGACGTCATCCAGGCAGCCTTCGACAGCACCGGCACGACGTCAGACGATCTCGACTGGTTGGTGCCGCATCAGGCAAATCGTCGCATCATCGATGGCTCGGCCAAGAAGCTGAATATCGCGCCTGAAAAGGTTGTCGTCACGGTTGACCTGCATGGCAACACGTCGGCGGCTTCGATCCCGCTCGCGCTCGCGGTTGCAGCCGGCGACGGACGTATCAAGAAGGGCGATCTCGTCATGCTTGAGGCGATGGGCGGCGGCTTCACCTGGGGTGCAGTCCTGCTGCGCTGGTAACAGCCAAAAACCCAAAAAGCTGACAACGAACAAAGGCTTGACCGTAAGGCGCAAGACAAATACTCTTTGCTCGTCCTCACAAAACAAAACCGATGGGCAGGGAAAAAGATGACCGGCAAAACAGTCACGCGCGCAGACTTGGCGGAATCCGTTTTTCGCAAAGTCGGTCTGTCCCGCACGGAGTCGGCGGAGCTCGTGGAGACTGTGATCGACGAGATCTGCAACGCCATCGTTCGTGGTGAGACGGTCAAGCTTTCCTCCTTCGCGACCTTCCAGGTGCGCGACAAGAACGAGCGCATCGGCCGCAACCCGAAGACCGGCGAAGAAGTGCCGATCTCTCCGCGCCGCGTCATGACTTTCAAGGCATCGAACGTCTTGAAGACCCGCATCCTGAAGGCGCACACCCTGCGCAAGGTCAAGACCAAGCCGGCCAATCCGGCTGCCTGATCGCTTTCCGATCTCGTCGCCCGACGAGGCTCATCGACGCTTCCCGTGAATTTTCCGCAACGTTTTCTGTGCGAATTCGAGACGTGACTTGAATTAACGTAAGCAAACCGTTGAAATGTGATGAGTCGCGGCTCGGACATATCAGGTGCGAGCCCCTTAGCCTTGCCGATAAACGGTAAGCGCGACGCGCTGAAGATCGCGTGCTGAAAATCGCGTAGGGAGTGAGAACCTTGGATAAGAGCCCGGATGCTTTTCGCACCATCAGCGAAGTAGCGGATGACCTCGATCTTCCGCAGCACGTGCTGCGCTTCTGGGAGACCCGCTTCCCGCAGATCAAGCCGATGAAGCGCGGCGGCGGTCGGCGATACTACCGGCCGGAAGATGTCGATCTGCTGAAGGGCATCCGGCATCTGCTCTATGATCACGGCTACACCATCAAGGGTGTGCAGAAGCTCCTGAAGACCAACGGCAACAAGTTCGTCATCGCCATCGGCCATGGCGATCTGGCAAGCGTCCAGGCGCTGACAGGCCAGAGCGAAAGCGAAGCCGGCGAGCCGAGGGTCGGCATGTCCGAAGAAGATCAGCTGGTCGGACGCGCCAAGGCGCCCGCTTCGCGCCGCTTCTTCAACTTCGGCGGTGGTGACGACGAAGCGGCAGAGGTGTCGCTCGGCAAGTCGAGCGTCGGCAAGGAAGATCGCGCGCTGTTGCAGGAGGCGCTCTATGATCTCCTGGAATGCAAGCGTCTTCTCGACCAGGTCCGCTAAGGCCGGCGTCAAGTCGTCCGGGATCATCTCATATTGCCAGCCAGGAGCTTTGCGTGCCGGTTCCCACAAAAATGTATGACGCCTTCCTGTTCGACATGGACGGGACGCTGCTCAACTCCATCGCCGTGGTCGAGCGTGTCTGGACCGGCTGGGCGGTGCGCCATGGATTTGAGCCCGAGGTGTTCCTGAAGACTATTCACGGTGTTCGCGCCAGCGACGTGATCCGCAATCTGGCGCTGCCGGGTGTCGATCCAGAGCACGAAGCAAAATTGCTGCTGCAGGAAGAGCTTGAGGATGTGAACGGGATCATCGAGATACCGGGCGCCGTAAAATTCCTGAACAGCCTGCCACCCGAGCGCTGGGCCATCGTCACCTCGGCGCCGACAGAGCTTTTCAAGCTCCGAATGGCGGCAGCCGGCATCCCGATACCGAAAGTGATTGTAACGGGTGAAGAGGTTTCATCCGGAAAGCCAAGCCCGGAAGGCTATCGCCTTGGCGCCGAGCGTCTAGGCGTCGATCCGGCCAAGTGCCTCGTGTTCGAGGACGCGGTCGCCGGCATTCTCGCGGGCGAGGCGGCGGGCGCGGATGTGGTCGTTGTGACCCAGACCCACGCCACGCCCTTTGAAACGCCGCATATGTCGATCGCCGATTATCTCGGCTGCAGCGTTACGATCGCCGAAGACGGGCGTATCGGCTTTACGCGCGGCTAGCGCTTACTGCTTGCGCGGCAGGCCTTGCTTCTGCATCCGCTCGAACGCCGCCATCATCTTCGCCTTGACGGAACCGAGCGTTCCGAGCTCGTGGCCGCAGGTGAAGCATGTCAGCATGTCGCTATCCAGCGGCTGCGGACGTTCGAACTTCATTCTGGTGTTCCTGCACTTCGGGCAGGGGATCTCGATTTCCATGCTATGTCTCCCTGAGCAATCTGACGTCCCAATAGTCAGATGATCGCGGCAGGGCAAGCTCTTTGCGGCGGCGGAGAGCTTCGTCGCGTGCGGTCTGCCGAAAAGAACCGGTGAATTTCTGAGCGATGTCGATTTTTCGCTTGCACCGAGAATCCCAAAAGACTAACAGGATCAGGCCGTAAAGGCAGGTCGGGGCGTAGCGCAGCCCGGTAGCGCACTTGACTGGGGGTCAAGGGGTCGCAGGTTCAAGTCCTGTCGCCCCGACCATTTAATCAGATTTTCGGCAGCCCCCAGGAGCCGAGATCACAATCAAAACTCTGATGAACAACTGGATTTGGCAGCCCCGTCGCGGCGCAGCGCGAATTGTTGATTCGATATCTGTCAACAACATTTGACGTGGATATCCAGTATTAAATTGGATTAAGCCGACGCTGAGAATAAATCAACTGGTAAACCTATGGTCGTCTCGAATATCGCGCCAACTTGTGGCATGGATATACCGAAGATGCATGAGGTTGTTCATGATTGATGTCGCCGGAAGTCAATCTATTCGTGAATGGATGTCAGTGGGACTTTCGAAGTTGATCGATAATGCTATCCAGGCCGGTTGGCCGGAGCATGATGTCGCGCTGTTGCTGATGGAGCTTGCAGAGGATCATTTCATGCGGGTTACGGCCGGCGTCATCATTGACGACGCGCTGTATTCCCAGCGCGCCGCCAATATCAAGAACTGAGCGCGATTGCTCGCGCCAGTCGCTTGCAAGTGTCATTTCTGCTCGATGGACACGCCGTTCTGGCCGATGCTCATCTCGACGCCCTTGGGCTTCGTCTGTTCGTGATAGATATAGGCGCCAAGCCCGGCGACGACGACAATCAGAGCGCCGATAACAACATAAAGACCGTTCGAGTTTCTCAAGAAACATCCCCCAACATTTTGATAATGCGCGGGAATAACGCGAAACCTCGATTTTGGTTCCAGCGTTCAGTCGTCGTTTGCAGAGTTCAGGTTTTCCGGACGGATACCCTCGTCGCTGCCGCTGCGTGCCTTCAGCCGAACGCCCGGCCCACCCTCGTCATGGTTGCCGCTGGCAATGAAGAGCACGCCAGCCGTTTCGAGCGCCTGTTTGACCGTCAGCAGCGCCTGCGGCTCGCCTTGCGTCTCGTCGCGCTCAAGAGTTTCGAGGGTCGCGACGGGCAGGCCGGATGCGGTTGCCAGTTGCTCTATAGAGATGCCCATCATGGCGCGGGCGGCGCGTATCTGCATGGCTGTGATCATAAGGAAAGACTAGCGCGCCGGTGGCGGTTCGCAAGGGCTCAGTGGCGCTCGCGAGCGTTTGGATCGCGCATATGCCGCGCCTCAAGCGCGGCGCAGCCCCATACGACGCCGAATAGCAGGTAGACATGGCGCCAGTGATCGATGTCGATGACGTTGCCGATCGCGGCATGGCCGAGAACGCCGATCCAGGCGATCATCAGATAGGGCTGCCAGGGACGGTTCTTGAGCAGGTTCTTGAAGCCGAGATAGAAGGTCCAGAAGAGCATGCCGACATAGCTGACGAAGCCAAGCCAGCCGTAGGTCGTCAGCGATTTCAGCCAGATATTGTGCTCGTCTTCAGGAAAGATGGTGCCGAACACCATCGGCCCGATCCCGAGTGGCCGCTCCATCATCATCGTGAAGCCGATCCGGTGGCGGTCGAAGCGCCCGAGGTGCTCGCCGTCATATTGCTGCACAAGCTGCGCGCGCGTCGAGAATAGGTCGCTGACCTTGGGAAACTGCAGCGCGATCACAAGCGACGCCACCATCATCAGGATCGCGGCGAGCGAAAGAACGAGAATGCGCAGCCGAAATGCGCCGCTGCGTTCCTTGAGCAGCATCACGAAGATCAGGAGGATGATGGTGAGCAGGAACAATCCCCACGCGGCGCGCGAAAACGACAGGAACACGCCGAGCGCGAGGATCAGGAGTGCCGCCGCCTTGATCGGCGCGGCCCGCAGGTTTCCGGTCAGGATGCCGTGCACGAGATAGAGGGAAGGGGGCACGAGGAATGGTCCGAACACGTTCGGGTCCTGAAATGCACCCTTGGCGCGGTCATATAGCGTGAAGACCTCAGAGCCCGGAAAGGCGTGGAAATAGCCGAGAATACCGAGCATCGAGGTGATGACGGCCGCGAACGTCCAGGCGTTGAAGATGAGCGGCAGCCGACGATGACTGTCCTCGATGATTGCGGCGTAGAAGACGGCCGTCAGTGCGAGGAAGGTCGAGACCGCCACATACATCGGACCATCGGCAAGGTCCTTCATCTGCGTCAGCGACAGCATGCCGCCGATGTTGAATGTGATCAGCAGGGCCAGAAGCGGAACGGTATAGCGCGAAATCCTGAGGCCGAGGATGAACCACAGCCCGACGAGCGCGGCCATCCAGAGTTCATAGGGGGCCGGCTCGCTGATGACGAAGCCCGACAGAAACACGCCGACGGTCACGGCGGCCGAGCCGATCAGTCGCAGCGTTGCCCGTTGTGGATGGGCGACGCGTGGATATGTCGCCTCGATCGCGCTCAATAGGCGTTTTCCGTGTTGAACAGGCGGAACGGCGTGAGGAACAGGATCTTCAGGTCGAACCAGAGCGACCAGTTCTCGATGTAGTAGAGATCGTAGGCCGTGCGGAACTTGATCTTGTCGTCATTGTCGACTTCGCCGCGCCAGCCATTGATCTGCGCCCAGCCGGTCACGCCGGGCTTGACGCGGTGGCGCGCGAAATAGCCCTCGACGACATCGCCGAAGGCGCGGTCGCGGGCCTGTGCAAGCACGGCATGCGGGCGGGGGCCGACGAGCGAGAGATTGCCGAGAAGCACGTTGAACAGCTGCGGCAGTTCGTCGATCGACGTCTTGCGGATGAAGCGGCCGACGGGCGTGACGCGCGGATCGCCCTTGGTCACCGCCGCCCTCCCGGTCGGGTCGCTCATGTTTGTATACATCGAGCGGAACTTGAAGACGTTGATGACCTCGTTGTTGAAGCCATGCCGCTTCTGCATGAAGAAGACTGGTCCCTGCGAGGTCGCCTTGATGGCGATGGCCGTTCCCAGCATGATCGGCCAGAGCACGAGCAGCGCAAGCACGGCGAAGAAGATGTCGAAGCAGCGCTTGGCCACCGAATCCCAGTCGCGAATGGGCTTGTTGAAGATATCGAGCATCGGCACCGAGCCGACATGCGAATAGGCGCGCGGACGGAAGCGCAGGCGGTTGGAATGCGCGGCGAGACGGATATCGACGGGCAGCACCCACAGCTTCTTCAACAATTGCAAGATGCGCGCTTCGGCGCTCAGCGGCAGCGCGATGATCAGCATGTCGATGCGTGTCAGGCGCGCGAACTCGACGAGCTCGCCGATGGTCCCGAGCTTCGGATAGCCCGCGACCATCGCCGGCGACCGCTTGTCGCCGCGGTCGTCGAAGATGCCGCAGATGCGGATATCGTTGTCGGGCTGCTGTTCGAGCAGGCGAATGAAATCCTTGGCCGGCTGGCCGCCGCCGACGAGAACCGCGCGGCGCTCCATGATGCCGTTTCGCGCCCAGTTGCGGATGCCGTAGGCAAGCAGGAAGCGCGATGCGAGCAGGAAGACGCCGCCGAGGATGAACCACGAGAGATAGGACCGCAGCTGGGCCGCATCGACAGGACTGACGATCGCGACAATGGCGACCATGGCGCCAAAGACCAGCGTCCATGCCAGGAGCACCTTCGGCAGCGGGCGCGTGCGGGCGCGCAGTGCCGGGATCGTGTAGCAATCGGACGTCTGCAGGGCGAGCACCAGAAGGGCACCGACGCACAAGGAGGCGACGGCGCGCATGGCGACGGTTTCGTCCGTATCCATCCAAATCAGGAACGAGAGGAGGCCGATGCCGAACTGGGAGAGAAATTCGATCAGGCGAAACTGGCCGATCATGATCGCGGGCGTGCGTGTGCCATCGCTGAACTGCTCGGCGATCTGACGCGCGTAGTCGTTGAGCGGCTCCGAGGTGGTCTTCTCAGTGCCGCCGCCGGCGCGTCGATTGACGTCGGAAACTTGCTTGCGCAGGGTTTCCAGATCAAATTGATCGTTGTTCTCTGCCTTGTTCATGAGGCTACCGCCGCTGTTTCACCAGTCGGCAATAGCAGAAAGCCCCTAAGAAACGTTTTACGAAGTGGCTTTACTTGTCTTTGCGGCCCGGCGCTCAAGCAGATCGCGGTAAAGTTTCAGCACATCCTTGGCCATGACCGTGGCGGAAAAGACCGCCCGTACCTGATCGATTGGAGGCATGGTTTTTTCGTGCCATTCGGGAACGCGGATGGCATCGGCCATCACCCGGGCGAGGTCGTCTGCATTGTCAGGGGCGACCAGCGCCTCGCTATCCTTGCCAAGCGCTTCCGGAATGCCCCCGACGCGGGTCGCGATGATCGTCTTGCCGGCGCCCAGCCCCTCCAGCACGATATAGGGCATGGCTTCCGCGCGTGAGGGTACGACGAGGTTTTGCGACATCGCGAATGCCTGCTGCACGCGCATCGCAGGCAGCATGCCGATACGCTTGCCCAAGCCGCGCTCGACCATCATCTCGCGGTAGCGATCCCGATCCGGCCCATCGCCGATCATCAGCGCCGACAGCGGCCGGCCGATCAGGCGCTCCGTCTTTGCAAACGCGTCCACAAAAAGGTCGGGACCCTTAAGGTCCCGCAACATGCCAACGTAGATGAAGTGGACGGCATCGGACCGGGTGGGGACGAGCTCGAAGTCCCGCTCGCTGATACCGTTGTAGATCAACCGCGTCTGCGTCCGCGGGCGGCCGACCCTCTTGGTGTAGGTGTCGCGCTCGTACTCGCAGATGAACACCAGGGCGTCCGTGAGATATTCCTGCAGCCGCTCCATGCGGAGCACGAATTGCCCCAGGAGCGATGAGCGGGAATAATGCAGGCTTCCGCCATGGGCAGTGTAGAGGCGGGCTACGCAATACCTGTTCACCCGCAGGGCTGAGCCGGCTAGTCGCGCGAGCACGCCGCCTTTGGCGCCGTGTCCGTGCAGCACATCCGGCCGCAAACTTTTGATCTTCTTGTAGGCGTCCCAAAGCATGCCGATATCCGAAGGGCTGATCGAGCGCCGGATCGGCACGCGCGTCAGGCCCAGCGCCAGATAAGGCCTGATATCGTCGAACAGCGCGTCCTCATGCTCTCCCCCGGTCGAGCTGTCGCAAAGAATACCCACTTCATGGCCAGCCTTGCTGTGCTCGATTACCAGATCGCGCACGTGGCGGAAGATGCCGCCGACCGGGGACCTGAAGCAGTGGATGATGCGAAGGGGCCGCTGTTCGCTCATCTATGATCAGAACAGCCGTTCGCGGACATAGAGCGTATCGCCGGCGATAATGGCGGACGAGATGTTGACGCGTCCGGTCATCACCTGGCCGTTGATCTTTCTGGTCACATCGACGGCGCTCTGGTTGGCGCGCGGCGTGAAGCCGCCGGCTACGGCGATCGCGTTCTGCGCGGTCATGCCGGGCACGTAGGCGTATTGCCCGGGCTGACCGACTTCACCCATGATGAAGATGGAGCGATAGCGGTCGACATCGATGGTGACGTCGGGGTCGCGGAGGTAGCCCTGCTTGAGCTTCTGCGCGATCTGGCCGGAGAGTTGCTGCAACGTGCGGCCACGCGCCGGGACCTGGCCGACAAGCGGGAAGGCGATGTAGCCGGCTTGGTCAATCGTGTAGGTGTTGGTCATGCTCGGCTGATCGAACACGGTAATACGGAGCCTGTCGCCGCTATCCAGCGAATAGGGCTGGATCGTTGCCTGGTTGAATGCGCGCGGCGCGGGCTGATAGCTGTTGCAGCCGCCCAAGACTGCTGTCATGGCGGCGAGGCTCAAAGCCATCAGAAACTTGGGCTGTGCGACGGGCATCTGCTTCTCACAGGAAACGAAACTCTTGCCCCGTTATCGATCCGTTAGGGTTAATGACCGGTAAAGACCGCCGTCAAATTCGCTCTTTCTTGAGTTGCGGCAGGCAGTCGACCCCACGCCCGCAAGCATTAACCCTTGAGTTACTATAGTCATTTACCCTCGCGGCACCTTTGTTCTTGGAGTACGAGCATGTCCGGCGTGACGGGTAATCAGGATGTCGATATCGATCTTGCCCAGCTGGTTCGCGGCGTCTGGGCCCGTCGGCTCAAGGTCGTGGCGATCACCTTGCTCGGGGCAGGGGTGGCCTTTGCCGGCGCCAAGATGATCTCGCCGAAGTATCGCAGCGAGACCCGCATCCTGATCGAGCCGCGCGCGCCGGCCTTCGCCACCGCGCAGGCAACGGATGCGAACGCAGGCCAGCTCCTCGACGAGCTGAATATCTCCAGCCAGGTGCAGCTCCTGCAGTCGGCCGATCTCATCAAGCAGGTCATCAGCAGCCAGAAGCTCTACGATCTTCCAGAGTTCGACGCAGCCGCCAACAGCTCCGCGCTCGGCGACATTCTGATCGCGCTGCATTTGAAGAAGAGCCCGCTCGCCAACCCGCCGGAAGAGCGCGTCATCGACGCCTTCGTTGAGCGCCTGCAGGTCTATCAGGTCCCCGGTTCCCGCGTCATTGGCATTACCTTCACCTCCAAGGATCCGGCGCTCGCCGCAACGATCCCCAATGCCATGGCCGCCGCCTATCTCGCCAAGCAAAGCGGCGCCAAGCTCGATTCCAACTCGGAAGCCACGCGTTGGCTGGAACCTGAAATCGAGAACCTCCGCACCAAGGTCAGCGACGCCGAGCAAAAGGTTGCCGAATATCGCGCCGCCCACGGCCTGCTGCCGACCAACGGCGGCGGCAATTTCCAGACGCAACAGCTGAACGATATCTCCGCCGAATTGACGCGTGTCCGCGGCGAGAGGGCCAACGCCGAGGCGCGGGCGCAGTCTGTGCGCAATGCGCTGTCGTCGGGCGAAGCGTCCGATACGCTGCAGGACATCATGTCGTCTCAGTCGATCCAGCGGCTGAAGGGAACGGAATCTGGCCTGCAGTCGCAGATCTCGGACCTCCAGACCTCGCTCCTCAACAACCATCCGCGCCTGAAGAGCCTCCGCGCCCAGCTCGCCGACATCAAGACGCAGATCCGTCAGGAAACGCAGAAGATCCTGGCAAGCATCGAAAACGAAGCCAAGGTCGCGACCCTTCGCGAGCAGGAGCTCGAGCAGCAGTCCAACAAGGTCAAGGCCAACAGCGCCCAGGCCGGTGAGGATGAGGTTGGCCTGAACGCGCTTGAGCGCGAGGCCGCCGCTCAGCGTCAGCTGCTCGAAACCTACCTGTCGCGCTTCCGCGAGGCCGCATCGCGCGCCGACAAGAATTCCAGCCCGGCTGATGCCCGCATCGTCTCGACCGCTGTTCAGCCGGTCGATCCCTACTTCCCCAAGGTCGTCCCGATCGTTGTCGTTGCTGCACTTGCGACCTTCATCATGACCTCGATCGCGATCATGCTGGCGGAGCTCTTCAGCGGTCGCGCGCTGCGGCCGACGTCGAGCGCTGAGGTCGAGGAACGTATCGAACGGGAAACGGTCGAAGTTGTCGTCGCTGCGCCGCCAGCACGCACACCCGCGTCGAGCATGCTCGCCGTCCATCAGGAAGAGAAAGACGAACAACAAGACGAAGTCCCCGAAGAACTCGTCCCGGAACAGCCTGAGGAGGAGAACGAGTTCTCCATCGCTTCCGTCGCGCATTATCTCATCGGCAGCCGTGCGCCGCTGGCGATCGCCATTTCACCGACCGGTGACAATGGCTCGGCCGCGACCGTTGCCCTGGCGCGCACGCTTGCGTCCGCTGGTTCTCGCGTCGTGCTCGTCGACATGACCGGCTCCGGCCACCCGACGGAACTGATGGCGCAGGGCCGCTCGCTGCCTGGCGTCACCGACCTTCTGTGCGGTGAAGCAGCCTTTGGCGACACCATCCATGGTGATTACCTCTCCGACGCCCACTTCATCCCGCAGGGCACCAGCGACATGCGTCGCGCCATGCGCGGGGCCGATCGCCTCTCGCTGCTGCTCGACGCTCTCTCCTCGGCCTACGATCTGGTGCTAGTCGAATCCGGCGCTGCTGATGTGGCCGGCGTCTCCAAGCTCACGCAGAGCAAGACGGTCGAGATCATTCTCTCCATGCCCGAGATCGTAGAAGAAGAGTTCGTGGCCGCGATGACCAGCTTCGAAGAGGCAGGCTACGAGCGCGTCGTGCTGATGTCCGGCGGCAACACGGATGGCAATGCGACGGTCGCCCAGCAGGCCGCTTAATCAGACGCCAGCGAACCGGCGCAGGCGCTGGGCGGCGCGATAAAGCCGCTGCTGCGATTTGACGTAGGCCTTGGCGCGGGTGACGAGTCGGTGCACCACGCCGGCGACCATTCCGCGAGCGGTAAGGGGCAGAACGACATCATAATGATCCGTCTCGACAGGCGCCCAGGAGCGCTTGTAGCCTTGGTCGCCCAGGCCGAAATCGAACATGCTGACGCCCTTGCCATGCAGGCCCGATATCATCTGCCAGAACAGAAACTCGCCCGGGCTGGCCTCGGCACCGATGCTCTCGTCGATCGCGCTGAACTGGCAGATCACATGATCGCCCTTGCGCGAAATACCGGCGACAGCCGCCACGTGACCGGCATGCTCGCCCTTCAGCTGGATCGCATGCATTTCGAGACCTGACAGCTCGTTCTGGGCATCGCGGATATCGATCGCGCCATGAAGAAAGGCCTTCGTCTCGGCGTCGGCGAAGACATTGGGCAGCCCCATCGCTTTGAAGCGTTCGCTCTTCAGCCGGAAGAACTGGTCGAGAAGCGCGTGCTGGCTCTCGGTATCCGTGCCATGGACATAATCGAAGCCCCCGAGTTCCTCCAGCCGCTTCGACTGCACCCGGAACTTCTTCCGCCGGCTCTTTGCGTTCAACTGCTTCAGCGTCGCTTCCATCGTGTCGAACAGCGGCAACTGATAGGCGTGGTTCTGATTTTGGACCATTGGCAACAGCGCCAGCGGATTGCGACGGCCGCGCCATGTCAGGGGAATGTTCTGCAGGAGCAGGAGATAGGCTTTGCCCTTGAGAGCGCCGGAGATGCGCGCGGCAAGGTCATGCGCATCGAGCGTCTCGAAGGCATCCGCGAAATCGGTGGCGAACAGTCCTGTATTGACGTTGCTGTGGTCGGCGCCGATGAACTTCGCGACACGCACGCCGCGCGAGCGAATGATCTCGACGGGGAGAATGAAGACGGTTCGCGTCCCAGACCGGCCACGGATGACGGCGGCCGGATTGCCGTAGGCCTTCATCCAGGATGCGCACCAGTCATATCCCTGGTGCAGGGAATTCAGATTGTCACGCTCGAGCGCACGCCATTCGGGCTCGATAGCCTCGATGGTATCGACGATGTCGATGTCGATCTCGATCGCATCGAAGGAGAGCCGCGCATTGATCTCCCTGAGTTTCGCCAATCCGGCACCGGCGTCTGCGGCGATGTCACGCGGCGCGGATTCCAATGGAAGCTTCTGCGTTTGCACGGGCGTTCTCCGGGAAAAGATACTGCCCGGGAAAATAGCGCGCCAGCGCATCCATTTCCTTTACGCGCACCGCGCCGCCGCCTTTTCCGTCAATCACGGTTAGTCCGCGATTAATGCCTATTGCTGCTTCGGGCCCGCCATCCACTTGATGATGACCATCGCCGGCAACACCCAGAGCAGTCCCGTCAGCGAGAAATAGAGCAGGTGCCCCCACCATGGCGCATTGCCGAGCGTCGCAACCGCGATCGTATTCGCAACCAGCGCATAGACCAGAACGAGGACGACGATGAGGATGGTGCCGATGAACTTGCGAAGGCGGACAGGCATCTGGTGAATTCCGGTATGGGATGTGCAGGCAGGCCACCGCGACTGCATGCCGCAAATGTTCGGACTTGTTTTGCATCAGTGGCTAAGGCAAATCAACTGTCGGAACGAAGGAGTCCATCCATGGCCGTCGCTGATCTCACGACTGAACAGGAAATTCTGCGCCAGGTGCGCAAGCAGGATGATAACCGCAAGGCCATACGAATTTGGCTCGGCATCGTCCTTCTGGCGCTGTTCTGTCTGGTGATTGTGGGCGGCGCTACGCGACTGACCAATTCCGGCCTGTCGATCACCGAATGGAAGCCGATCCATGGCGTTATCCCACCACTGAACGCCACGGAATGGGAAGAGGAATTCAAGCTCTACCAGCGCATTCCCGAGTTTCAGCAGATCAACAGCGACATGACCGTAGATGAGTTCAAGGGCATTTTCTGGTGGGAATGGGCCCACCGCCTGATCGCCCGCGGTATCGGCGTGATCTTCGCGCTGCCGCTGCTCTACTTCTGGGCAACCGGCAGGATCGAGCGCCGACTGCGCTGGCCTCTCGTCGGCATTCTGGCGCTCGGCGGCTTCCAAGGCGCGATCGGCTGGTGGATGGTGTCGTCGGGACTGACCGCGCGCACCGATGTCAGCCAGTACCGCCTGGCGACGCACCTCATCACCGCCTGTCTGATTTTCGCATCCTGCATGTGGATCATGCGCGCGCTCTCGCCGCATTCCGAAGACATGGCGCCGACTAAAAGCGCGCGTGTCTGGGCCGGCGTGATCGCCGCCCTGACCTTGTTCCAGATCTATCTCGGCGCGCTAGTCGCCGGTCTCGATGCGGGCTTCACCTACAATACATGGCCGCTGATGGACGGCGCCATCGTGCCGTCCGATCTGCTGATCCAGCAGCCCGCATGGATCAACTTCTTCGAAAACCCGAAGACGGTGCAGTTCATCCACCGCATTGGCGCCTACACGCTCTTTGCAGTGACACTGATCAACATGATCATGCTGCTGCGCGCAGCACCCGCTACGACCCACGCGCGCCGCGCCGTCGTCATGTTCGCCCTCGTCACCATCCAGGCCTCGATCGGCATCGCCACCTTGCTGCTCGAAGTCCCGCTCCACTGGGGCCTGCTGCACCAGGGCGGCGCACTCGTCGTCTTCGGCTTCGCGATCGCCAACTGGCGCGGCTTCTACGGCGAATACCCACACGCGACGGTTATCGCCGAACGCGATTGATTTGGAGCCACGATCGGCGCGAATGCGCGGGTCGTGGCTAGCCTTGCGCTTCAATAGCGCCTTACAGCAATCAAGAAGCTTGTCTCAGCGAGATCCGGCGGGAAGCCGATCTCGCTGTTTGCTTGTCTGCCTATCGCTAAACCGTTGCAGCTTCTGGCTGGAACCAGTTTCCCGCTTATGAAAGCCGGCGGCGCCGGTGTGCGTAGCCGAGCTAGCGTGAGCGATGGTTATTGGCAGGGTAGGAATGAGACGCCGCCGCGTGTGGAAGCGCTCAAGCATCTGGAGGGTGGATGTAGCGCGCCCTGTTTACCGTGGCGGCAAGACTGACTCCGGTCCCCGCCACCGGGCAACCGATGCGTCCAGGATCCCTCGTCACATAACCCCTGAACGAAAAAATCCGGCTGCGTTGCCGCAGCCGGATTTCAATCAGTCACGTCCGAAAATCAGTCTCAGAAAAAACCGCGGCGCTGCCACCAGCCGGCCTTCTTCGGCTTTCCGTCGCCATCAGCCGCTTCCGCGGTGGAAGACTTGACGGTCGGTTCGGAGGAAGCAACGTTTGCGCCGCGATTGGCGCGAACGGGCTTCGCTTCTTCTTCAGCGGGCGCTGCCAGATCAGCGGACGCTTCGGCGACTTCCGGCTCGGCGGCAGGTGCTGCTTCGGCAACCGGTGCTGCTTCAGCGGCAGGCGCCACTTCCGCTTCCACGACAGGCTCTTCGACCGGCGAGGCCTTGCGGCTGCGGCGAGCACGCTTCGGCTTCACGTCTTCCGTTACCGTGGCGCCAGCTTCGACGGCGGCCATGGCCGAGGAGGCCTCGACAGCTTCGGCTGCAGCGGCTTCGACGACAACGTCTACCGGCGCGCCGTCTTCGGTTGCGACTGCGGCTTCGTCCGTGGTCTCGCCTGCTTCCGCGCTTGCGGCAACATCGCCATCAACTTCGGCAACATCGTCGCCCTCAGCGCCTTCGGCACCTTCCTCGCGGTTGCGGCGACCGCCGCGCTTGCCGCGACGGCGGCGCTTGCGGCGCTGTGCGTCATCGCCTTCGGCGCGTTCTTCGGAGCCGGCAGCGGACGTGGTTTCGGCGTCGTCGCCTTCCTCGTCACCACCATCCTCGTCGCCAGCCTGTTCGGCGCCGTTCTCGTCGGAAGCCTGCTGCTCGCCATTGCCGTTACGGCCGCGACGACGACGGCGACGCTTGCGCTTGCGTCCGTCTCCTTCGCCCTCAGCACGGGCAGCAGCGGCCGGACGTTCCGACGCCTGCTTTTCTTCCAGTTCTTCGTCTTCTTCCTCGTCAATCTCGATCACGACGTCATCGTCGTCGTCTTCAGGGATGGCCGCGAAGTTGAAGAGCGTTTCGATCTTGACCGGGTTCTCGACGGCTTCGCCGCGATCGATCGCGAAGTGCTGCGCGCCAACGGCGCCATCGGCATCGATGATGATGGCGACGCCGAAGCGGGCTTCGTAGTCAACGATCGTCTGACGCTTGTGGTTGAGGATATAAAGAGCGATCTCCGGCGTCGTGCGAACCGTGATGTCGTGGGTCGTGTTCTTGAGCAGATATTCCTCGATACCGCGCAGCACGTGCAGGGCAACGGAAGACTGCGAGCGAACGTGACCGGTGCCGCCGCAATGCGAGCAGACCTGCGTCGTCGATTCGAGAACCGATGCGCGAATGCGCTGGCGCGACATTTCGAGCAGGCCGAAGTGCGAGATGCGGCCGACCTGGATGCGGGCGCGATCGTTCTTCAGGCAATCCTTGAGCTTCTTCTCGACAGCGCGGTTGTTGCGCTTTTCTTCCATGTCGATGAAGTCGATGACGACAAGGCCGGCCAGGTCGCGCAGGCGCAGTTGACGAGCGACTTCGTCGGCGGCCTCGAGGTTGGTCTGCAGTGCCGTGTCTTCGATCGAGTGCTCGCGGGTCGAACGACCGGAGTTGACGTCGATCGAAACCAGCGCTTCGGTCTGGTTGATGATCAGGTAGCCACCCGACTTCAGCGTCACCTGCGGCTGCAGCATACGGTCGAGCTGGGCTTCGATGCCGGAGCGCGAGTAGATCGGGTGAATGTCGCGGTAAGGCTGGACCACCTTCGCGTGGCTCGGCATCAGCATCTTCATGAAGTCTTTCGCTTCGCGATAGCCTTCTTCGCCGGAGACGATGATCTCGCCGATATCCTTGTTGTAGAGGTCGCGGATCGAACGCTTGATCAGCGAACCTTCCTCGTAGACGAGGCAGGGCGCGGTCGAAGCGAGCGTCAGCGTACGGACGTTTTCCCAAAGACGCATCAGGTATTCGAAGTCGCGCTTGACCTCGACCTTGGTGCGGTTGGCGCCGGCGGTGCGCAGGATGACGCCCATGCCCTGCGGCACTTCGAGCATCTTGGCGATTTCCTTCAGGCGCTTGCGGTCCTGAGGGCTGGTGATCTTGCGGGAGATGCCGCCGCCACGTGCGGTGTTTGGCATCAGAACCGAATAACGGCCGGCAAGCGATAGGTAGGTGGTGAGGGCGGCGCCCTTGTTGCCACGTTCTTCCTTGGCGACCTGAACGAGCAGGATCTGGCGACGCTTGATGACTTCCTGGATGCGGTACTGCTTGCGCGGCTTGCGCTGCACCCGATCGGGAACTTCTTCCATGGCGTCTTCGGCGCCGACGTTCTCGATCACTTCTTCTTCGTGATCATGATCGTCGTCGTCCTCGTCGTCACCGCGGCGGCGCGCATCGACGTCTTCGGAAATCGTGTCGGTCTCGACCATGGCGGCCATCTCGCCGCCGGTGGAACCTTCGTCGTCGGACGATGCCGCGGCATCGGCTTCAACCGTCGCTTCGTCAGCGGCGGGAACGACCTTCTTACGGCTCCGGCGGGGCTTGGCTGCCTTCTTTGCAGGCGCTTCCTCGACGGCTTCGACAACCTCTGCAGCTTCGACGGTCTCTACGACCTCTACAGCGGCTTCGACTGGCGCATCAGGTTCGTCCTTGGCAACGATGCCGACATCGGGTTGGTCCTGGGTCGCGGGGTCGATCCGTGCCGTGTCAACATGCTCGACGTCGTCGTCGCGGCGATGCTCTTCGGCTTCGGCGCGCAACAGGGCCTGACGGTCGGCAAGCGGGATTTGGTAATAATCGGGATGGATTTCGGCGAAGGCCAGGAAGCCGTGCCGGTTGCCGCCGTAATCGACGAAAGCAGCCTGCAGCGAAGGTTCGACCCTCGTTACCTTTGCGAGGTAGATGTTGCCGCGAATTTGCTTCTTGTGTTCCGACTCGAAGTCAAATTCTTCTATGCGGTTTCCGCGAACGACAACGACGCGCGTCTCTTCCTCGTGAGACGCGTCGATAAGCATTTTGTCTGCCATGTAAGCTGAGCTCCTCGGCGCGGTCGATCGTCGGCAGTCTCCGCAGTCGATAAGACAAGGGGAGTGCGGACCGTCATAGCAGCGCCGGATAGTGAAAGTCGCGATTGGTTCGGTGTGGAAGGCAGCAGCCAGACAGCAGCGGGGAAACTCTTCTCCCGGGGTCTGTAGACTTTAGATAAAACCTGCTGCGACACCATAAAAGACCAAGCGAGATCGACAAAACAAAGACCTTATTAAGGCCCGATGAGTTTGCTCTCTCTTTAAAGAGCGGTTGGTGGCAATCCACCGATGAAGTTTCCGCATACTCCGGAAAAATCAGGATCCATTGTCGAGTGGAAGCATGTAAGACGGCGGACGATTGCCGGTTGTGGCGCCAGGTCCTTTGCGGTTGGCTGCCTTGTCGGCGACTCTATCCCGTCAGTGCTTCTACCCTAAAATTGCTTGTATGTTTTCTCCGTCACAATAGCAAGGGAAAAGCCAAATGTGCCATAATATTGATGGATTTGCAGCATCATAAAAAATAGCGGTGGACGAGGTGATTCCGGCGCGGCGACAGTGACAATTGTTCTCGGTCGCAATCGCGTGTATCGCGGGATCCGGCATTGATGACAATTGGGGCATGACAGTCGGTTGTATAGCGAGACGCGGCGCGCAACGGTGAAATCCGGCTTGCGGACGAAAAACTTCAGGGCTTGGCTGGTTGCCGCGGTGATGGCCGTGACCGTTCCGCTGGTCGGTCATTCGGTGGCCACCGCGGCGGGCGAAGAGCGCTTGCTGGCCTATGGCGCGCGCATCGTCGGCGACGACGCCAGGACCCGCATCGTCATCGATTTCGATCGTCCCCCGAGCTTCTCCATCCACTACATCGCCAATCCGGAACGCGTCGTCGTCGATCTTCCGGCAACCGCTTTCGGTTTTCCCGCCAAGGATCTCGAGGCGAGGGGCCTTTTCAAGGATATCCGCTACGGCACGATGGATGGCGACAGCGCCCGGATCGTGTTGACGGCGACAAAGCCCGTTCGCATCGGCATGGCGAGGGTTCAGGCCGATGAAAACGGCAAGGGCCAGCGGCTCGTTCTCGAAGCCGAGATGACCGACAAGGCGACCTTCGCCGAACTGGTAAAGGCGCAATCCTGGAACGAGCCCGAGGCCGGGCAAACGACCAGCGCCATACCAGCGCCCGAAAAGGCTGGGCCCGGTGACTTCATCGTCGCCGTCGACGCCGGCCACGGCGGCATCGATACCGGCGCGATCGGGGTCGACACGAAGACCCAGGAAAAGGATGTCACGCTGGCATTCGCCAAGACGCTCGCGGACCGGCTGAACCGCGAGCCAGGCATCAAGGCTTTCCTGACCCGCAAGGATGATTCGTTCCTGTCGCTCTCCGAACGGGTGCAGATCGCGCGGCAGAACCACGCATCACTCTTCGTCTCCATGCATGCCGATACGCTGCGCCAGAAGGATATTCGTGGCGCCACCGTCTACACGATCTCCGACAAGGCATCCGACAAGCTCGCCGCCGATCTTGCCGATCGCGAAAACCTGTCCGACCAGATCGCCGGCAAGGCGGCCGCGACCGAGCCGCCCGAAGTGGCCGACATCCTGCTCGACCTGACGCGCCGCGAGACGCAGGCGTTTTCGATCTCGATGGCCGAAAGCGTGCTGGCCTCCTTCAAGGATCAGGTCGGCACGATCAACAACCCGCACCGCCACGCCGGCTTCCGCGTCCTGCAGGCCCCCGATGTTCCCTCCATCCTGCTGGAACTCGGTTTTCTTTCGAACAAGGAAGACGAGAAACTGCTGCTCGACGACACCTGGCGCGCCAAGATGGGCGATCTGTTGACTGAGGCGGTGAAGCATTACCACGCATCCATGGTCGCCAATGGCGGCTGACAGGCGGCCGTTGCTCAGATGTGACACTTGCGTGGGTAAACATGTATGCGTGTGGAATTGCAGGCAAAAGCCCTACTTTCCTCACATTCAGGCCATTACTCACGGCTATGTTTCCGTGTGCAAAACGGAATTGGCTTGTGGCCGCATCCGGCATGGAGTAATTCGCGCAGCGTGCAAAGTGCCGCGGTTCATGCGATTGTTATGCGCGCGCCGATCGACAATTGAGATACCGGTAGCTTAGATATGATCAGACTTCTTGGATATTTCTTCGGAGCGGCTTGCGTCCTGTTCCTGGGCGTAGCGGCGGCCGTTGCCGTTTATTTGGCGACGGTGACGAAGGATCTTCCTGATTACGCGGTGCTGAGCAGCTACGAGCCGCCGGTGACGACGCGCGTACATGCCGGCAACGGCGCGTTGATGGCCGAGTACGCCAAGGAACGCCGCCTGTTTCTGCCGATCCAGGCCGTTCCCGATCGCGTCAAGGCCGCGTTCCTCTCCGCCGAAGACAAGAATTTCTATCAGCATCCCGGTATCGACGTTACCGGCTTCGGCCGCGCCGTGGTCGCTTATCTGACCGGTGGCCCGACGCAGGGTGGTTCCACGATCACGCAGCAGGTCGCCAAGAACTTCCTGCTGTCGAGCGAACAGACCATGGAGCGTAAGGCCAAAGAAGCCATTCTCTCCTTCCGCATCGAGCAGGCCTACAGCAAGGACAAGATCCTCGAGCTCTATCTCAACGAGATCTTCTTCGGCCTGAACTCCTACGGTATCGCCAGCGCAGCACTCACCTATTTCAACAAGTCGGTCAACGAACTGACCATCGCCGATGCCGCCTATCTGGCCTCGCTGCCGAAGGGCCCGGCGAACTATCATCCGTTCCGTCATCCTGAGGCTGCGGTGACCCGCCGCAACTGGGTCATCGACCGCATGGTCGAGAATGGCTACGTCAGCCAGTCGGATGGTGCTGAAGCCAAGAAGCAGCCGCTCGGCGTCACCGGTCGCACCAGCGGTCCGTCGCTCTTCGCATCGGGCTACTTCGCCGAAGCCGTCCGCCGCCAGCTTATCGACCAGTATGGTGAGAAGATGCTCTATGAGGGTGGCCTCTCGGTCCGCACCTCGTTCGATCCGCAATTGCAGGTATTCGCGCGCAAGGCGCTGCAGGACGGCCTGATCAACTATGATGAACGCCGCGGCTTCCACGGCCCGATCAAGCAGATCGACACGGCGTCGGACTGGGGCAAGGCGCTCGCCGATATCCCGGCTCTCTCCGACGTTCCTGAATGGGACCTCGCCGTCGTGCTCGCTGTTGCCAGCGACAGCGTCGACATCGGCCTGCAGCCGCAGAAGGATGGCGCAGGCAAGATCGGCGCCGACCGCCAGCGCGGCACCATTGAAGCCAAGAACATGCAGTGGGCATTCCGTTCGGCCACCGGCGGGAAGACCTCCAAGTCGCCGCAGGGCGTGTTGCAGCCGGGCGACGTCGTCTTTGTCGAGCGTCTCGGCGGCGACAACTCGACGTCCTACCGTCTGCGCCAGCCGCCCAAGGTCGGCGGCGGTCTCGTCGCCATGGACCCGAAGACCGGCCGCGTGCTGGCGATGGTCGGCGGCTTCTCCTATGCGCAGTCGGAATTCAACCGCGCCACGCAGGCGATGCGCCAGCCAGGTTCGTCCTTCAAGCCTTTCGTTTACGCAGCTGCCATGGACAACGGCTATACGCCGGCTTCCGTCGTCAGCGACGATCCGCTCGAAATCCAGGTCGGCAACGGCCAGGTCTGGGCGCCTGATAACTACGAAGGCGAGGGCGGTGGCGCCAACACGCTGCGCTTCGCCATCGAGCACTCGCGTAACCGCATGACGGTGCGTCTCGCCAACGATCTCGGCATGAACGTCGTTGCCGAATATGCCAACCGCTTCGGTATCTACGACAAGATGATGCCTGTACTGGCCATGTCGCTCGGCTCCGGCGAAACCACCGTGCTGCGCATGGTGTCGGCCTATTCGGTCATCGCCAACGGCGGCAAGCAGATCAAGCCGACGCTCATCGACCGTATCCAGGACCGCTACGGCAAGACCATCTTCAAGCATGAGGAGCGTGTCTGCGAGGCCTGCAACGCCAGCGACTGGCAGAACCAGGAAGAGCCGAACGTGGTGGATAACCGCGAAACCGTTCTCGACCCGATGACCTCCTACCAGATCACCTCGATGATGCAGGGCGTTATCCAGCGCGGCACGGCCGCCGGCAAGGTCCAGCTCGGCGAACGCGACGTCGCCGGCAAGACTGGCACGACCAACGATGAAAAGGACGCCTGGTTCGTCGGCTTCACGCCGGATCTGGTCGCCGGTCTTTATATCGGCTTCGATTCGCCATCGACACTGGGCCGCGGCGGCACCGGCAGCTCGCTGTCGGCGCCCGTCTTCAACGAGTTCATGCAGGCGGCCGTCAAGGACACGCCGGTATCGAAGTTCGTCATTCCCGCCGGCATGAACCTGATCCCGATCGACCGCAAGACCGGCATGGCCGCGACGCAGGGCGATCCGAACACCATCATCGAGGCCTTCAAGCCCGGCACCGGCCCGGCCGACAGCTACTCCGTCATCGGCATGGACAACACCATGGCGCCGGAGGAAATCCTGAAGACCTCGCCGCAGGCCAACCAGGCGGTTCAATCCGGCGCCGGCGGTCTCTACTGACATTTTCGGCTGATGGCGTGGCGGTCGCGGCTCTTTACATCCGCGGCCGCCACAACTATTTGACGGACGACTTTTGAAGACAACGCAAAAGAAGCGGGACAATGCGAGCGGAAATCCAGAACGTAGTCGATGAAACCAAGCAGGCTATCACCCTGCTGAGGAGGCATCTTTGACTGGGACCAGGCGATAAGACGACTGGACTGGTTGAACAACAAGGCAGAGGACCCGAACCTCTGGAACGATGCCACCGAAGCACAGAAGCTGATGCGCGAGCGCCAGCAGCTCGATGACGGCATCAGCGGTGTGCGCCGCTTCGAACAGCAGATCAAAGACAATATCGAGCTCATCGAGATGGGCGAGGACGAGGGCGATGAAGCTATCGTCAAGGAAGCCGAAGACGCGCTGAAGGCACTCAAGGCCGAAGCCGCGCGTCAGCAGGTCGAAGCGATGTTGTCTGGCGAAGCCGACAGCAACGACACCTATCTCGAAGTGCACTCCGGCGCCGGCGGCACGGAAAGCCAGGACTGGGCGAACATGCTTTTGCGCATGTATACTCGCTGGGCCGAACGCTCGAAGTTCAAGGTCGAACTGCTTGAAGTCCACGACGGCGAAGAAGCCGGCATCAAGTCCGCGACGCTGCTCGTCAAGGGCCACAACGCCTATGGCTGGCTGAAGACCGAATCGGGCGTTCACCGTCTGGTCCGTATCTCGCCCTATGACAGCAACGCGCGCCGTCACACCTCGTTCTCGTCCATCTGGGTCTACCCCGTCGTCGACGACTCGATCCAGATCGACATCAACGAAAGCGATTGCCGCATCGACACCTACCGCTCGTCCGGTGCCGGCGGTCAGCACGTCAATACGACCGACTCCGCTGTCCGCATCACCCACATGCCCTCGGGCATCGTGGTGCAGTGCCAGCAGGAACGCTCGCAGCACAAGAACCGCGCCAAGGCCTGGGACATGCTGCGCGCACGTCTCTACGAAGCGGAACTGAAGAAGCGCGAAGACGCGGCCAACGCCGAAGCGGCCTCCAAGTCCGATATCGGCTGGGGCCACCAGATCCGCTCCTACGTCCTGCAGCCCTACCAGATGGTCAAGGACCTGCGAACCGGCGTTACCAGCACCGCGCCCGACGACGTGCTGGATGGAGAGCTCGACGAGTTCATGGAAGCAGCGCTCGCCCACCGCATCAGCGGCAAGGCGGATGCCGTGGTCGACGACGTCGACTGATCGATCTCGGTGAGATGACATAGAAAAGGCCCATCCGGGGCCTTTTCTGATTCTGGCGGTGCGTCTTTCGAAGCGTGACGGACTTCAGTGCCCCGACTTCTCGACGCTGATATCGCCGAACTCGTCTATGATGACGGTCCAGCTATTCGCGTCGCCATCCGGATCGGTCTTGAGATAGACCATCGCGAAAAGCCCTGGCTCGTTCAGCCGGCCGGTCGAATTTTCAGGGCGAATATCCGTCACATAGGGATTGAGATCGTTGAGTTCCTGAACCTCGACCGTCGAGACGATCTCAGGGCCTGCATCGGTCTGTGCGATCTGCTGCAGATAGACCTTGGCGGTGCGATCGGCCTGGCGAACCGCAAACAGCTTGTAATAGCCATGGCGGGGTTGGCTTGGTGCGGCGGGCGTTGCCGTCGCTGGCGCGTTCGGGGTGGCGGCAACCGGCGGGCGCGTCACCGCCGGCGCATTGCCGTCGTCCGCCCAGTAACCAGTGCTCGTCGCGAATGTGATGCTCGCGGGCAAGATGGGATCGGTGGCATCCGCCGCCTGCGCGGCAAGCGGAATTGCTGCGATCAGCAAGGCGCACGCTGTCAGTCCAAGACGCTTCATCGCCTCAATCCTCGAATTGCTCGGATAGAATACGGTCGGACCAGGAACGGTCGGGGTCGGAGAGTATGCGGGCCGTCATGTGCTCGGACTGAGCGATGCGCACATGCAGCACCGATTTGACCTCGGAATTATCGGCAACCGCGTTCACCGGGCGCTTTTCCGATTCGAGAATATGAATGTCCACGGTCACCTTGTTCGGCAACAGCGCCCCGCGCCAACGGCGGGGACGGAACGCGCTCACCGGCGTTATCGCCAACAGCGGCGCGTCCAGAGGCAGGATCGGCCCATGCGCCGAGAGATTGTAAGCCGTCGAGCCGGCCGGCGTCGCCACCATCAGCCCGTCGCAGATCAGCTCCTCAAGGCGAACGACGCCATCCACTTCGACCCTGAGCTTGGCGGCCTGGTAGGATTGGCGAAACAGCGAGACCTCGTTGATGGCAAGCGCGGTATCGCTCGTCCCGTCCGCATTCGTGGTCGTCATCCTCAGCGGCCGAAACGTGTTCTCGACGGCGGCATTGATCCGCTCGCGCAGCGCGTCGGTGCGGTACTCGTTCATCAGAAAGCCGACGGAGCCCCGGTTCATCCCATAGACGAGCCTGCCGGAGTTCATCGTGCTGTGCAGCGTCTGCAGCATGAAGCCATCGCCGCCGAGCGCCACGATCACATCGGCATCCTTGGCGGGCACATCCCCGTAAAGGCGAATCAGTTCGTCACGCGCCGCCAGCGCCTCGGCGGTAGGGGAAGCCAGAAAACAGAGGGTCTGAAAGGATACGCTCATGCAATGCCCTTTGATAAAGTCCGCCTAGCTAAATGATAATGGGCTGGCACGACAAGGCATTTTAAGGTCGCAGCTGTTCGCCGGGACTACTCTCTGCATAGGTGAGGAGAAGGCAGAAGGGCGCCAATTTCATGGCGCCCCTGTTTATCAAGCTGCTGGTGATTGGCTTCGAGCGGGCCTTGGTCGACTTGCGTCTTTGGCCCGTCGGCTGGCGACAGCGCCTTACTTGTTCTGAAGCAGCCAGATCTTTCCGCCCATGGTGATGCCATAGGTATCGGTGGTGCCATCGTCGGTGAGATTGCGGCGCTCCAGGAAGCCGTGCTCGCAAAGGTCCACAAGCGTCTTCGCGGTCACCGTCTTGATCTTCTGCGGGCGCTCTTTCCAGCGGTCCGTTTTCGCATAGGTCACGGTTGCGTTCTCGTGCGTCCACTTGCCGGCGGCCTGCGGATAGAGATCGCCGTCACGGGCGAGTTTAAGTCCCGCGATCTGCGCCGGGGTGAGTTCAGCCATTTCAATAACCTCTTGGCATGTTGCACGGATCAGCCGTGAATGCAGGGGAACCCTGGGAAACCAAGGGCAATAGGAACCAAATGTTGCAACGCGAGCATCTCGTCTGCCGAGGCCCGTCGGTGTGGCAACAATCGATTCCTTCGAAGATTTGTGGTGCCCCCGGCAGGGTTCGAACCCGCGACCCCCTGATTACAAATCAGGTGCTCTACCAACTGAGCTACAAGGGCAACGCCCGCCAATTAGCAGATTTTGCTGCTCTGTAAAGGAAAATCGGCCACGATTTGATTTCGCTTAGTGATTTCAACAGGCCGTATGCAGGCTAGTTTGGAGTGGTCTGCCGAACAGTCGATTGCAGGTGGCCGCCATTCTCGCCCATGCCATCGCCGGAAGACGGCATGGCAGCGATGCTGAGAACCGAAACAACCATGAGAGCGATGACAGCGATCATTATTCGCACGCGATTTCTCCTTTTGAACGAGGAAGAAACGCAAATGCGGCAATTGGGTTCCGGAACGGGTGTTGCGGCTATTGTGCCGGCGGCGGCGCTGTCGTGGTGGGATTGGTGCCTGGAGCGGCCGGGGCGAGCGGATCGGGCTGGTGCACGGGTTGGGTCTTGTCGATCCAGCCGATGCTGAGGATGATGGCGACGAGGATGCCGATGAAGAGAATGCCGATGATGAGGGGACGAACTGCCATGTCGGATGCTTCTCCTTGTTGGTCGGAGCATTGCTGGATGATAACCGCTGCTGACGTCAAAACCGAGGCGGTCGAGTATCAGCAGCGGCATCTTTCGGCATGGTGGCTTGCCCGCGAGCCTGTCAGCCCTTCAGATGAATGCGCGCCGCGTAGAGCGCGATCGCCGCAGCGTTGGACACGTTGAGCGACTTGATCTCGCCGGGCATATCGAGCCGCGCCAGCGCATTCACCGTCTCGCGCGTTTTCTGGCGCAATCCCTTGCCTTCGGCGCCAAGCACCAGCGCGACCTTGTCGCCGGAGAAGGTGCCCTCGAGCGGAGCCGGGCCTTCCGAATCAAGGCCGATGGTGACGAAGCCGAGCTTGTGCAGTTCGCCAAGCGCGTCAGCGAGATTGGTGATCTGGATATAAGGGATGAGTTCCAGCGCGCCGGAGGCGGATTTGGCAAGCACGCCCGATTCGGTCGGGCTGTGGCGCTGCGTCGTGATCAGCGCACCGGCATTGAAGGCGACGGCCGAGCGCATGATGGCGCCGACATTGTGCGGATCGGTCACCTGGTCGAGCACGAGGATCAGCGGGCTGTCCTTCAGCGCTTCGAGGCGGCGCACGGGCAGGGGACGCGTTTCCAGCATCACGCCCTGGTGGATGGCATCGGGGCCAAGCACCTTGTCGAGATCCTGCGGCGAAACCATCTCGTACGGTATGCCGAGTTTCTCGACATCGATCTCCAGACGGGCCAGCGCGTTCGGCGTCACCGAAAGCTTTATCTTCTTGCGCTCTTTATTTTCTAGCGCGGCGCGCACCGTGTGCAGGCCATAAAGATGGACCTGGTCTGGCGCCAGCGCCGGCGGCTTCCAGTCATCGCCGCCACGCTTGCGCTTCTGGAAGCCGGGAGTTGGAATTTCGCCGCGTTCGCGCTTGTTGTCGCGATGCGCACGACGCAGATTCGCGTAGTGCGTATCCTTGGCGGATTTTTCGTCGGAGGACGGGCCCCCGGATTTGTTGTCTTTGCTCATGCCGCTTTATAGCGGTGGCATTTCTTTCCGCATAGGATTTCTTTGTCCACAGGGGCTTTCCATCGCCGATGACATTTTTCGCATATTTTCCATCGTCATCGTGTTGACATAGGCAATCCGGCCCGTCATATACGCGGCGCAGACCGAGGGGCGGCAACGCTTCGAAAGTCTAGCAGACTTGGTCTAACGATCCGGACGAAAAACTGGAGAGATGCCCGAGTGGTTAAAGGGGACGGACTGTAAATCCGTTGGCTCAGCCTACGTTGGTTCAAATCCAACTCTCTCCACCATTCGTCCTCGGATCGGACCAAACCCCGCGGGTATAGCTCAATGGTAGAGCAGCAGCCTTCCAAGCTGAATACGCGGGTTCGATTCCCGCTACCCGCTCCATCAAATCGAAGTTGAACGTTACCCACAGCGCGCAAGCGCCTGTTCGCGTTTCCGTATCACCGTGTACGACGAGCCTGATCTCAGCCCCACAGCAACACGAAGGGGGAGGCGAGCCCAATGATGCCGGCCGCCATCCAGCGCGTACGCCCATCCATCGTGAATTCGTCCCGCGACAGCCATTTGCGCACGGCGACATAGCCGATGGCGATGACGGCGCTATAGATGAGTGCGCGCAACAGGATCGACCACCCGCCGCCGAACAAGCCTATGGCGATGCCGAATCCGGTGAGCGCGCCGAGGATGCCGTAGCCGACATCGAACATCAGCGTCGTCGTGGTCGATAGCGGCCTGAGAACTCTCGGAAACGCAATGGCGACGGCCGCCGTCAGCAGCCATATGGCGACGATCGCCTGCAGCGTCGACGAACTGACGATGGAGGCCGCCAGCGCTGGCAGCCGCTCGGGCGTCGAGAGCCGCACGACCTGCGCGATCCAGTCGATCGCGGCCGCCAATATCCACAATATGAATGCGCAGCCGGCAAAGATTAGAAAATTGCCGGCCGATCGTTTCGCGATGTCCTTTGGTTCCATGCCATGCTCTCCCCAAGCGATCACCGGCGTGGCTCCGGCAGGGCAAGTAATATCACAGCATCAATCGGTTGTGGCGGTTTATGGTGAAAACGCGGACGCTTCGTCGCGCTTCTATATTGCCGATCGAATGCTTCGTTCCCATATGCGGCGGCAGTGCGGAATAGCGTCCGCAATTAAGTCTTGCGCAATTCCGCCGAAAGCCTTAAACGGCGGCACTAAACCGGTTCGCCGGGGTCATCCATTTCGTTCACAGGAAGCATTCAAATGGCAAAGAGTAAGTTTGAGCGCAACAAGCCGCACGTTAACATCGGCACGATCGGCCACGTTGACCACGGCAAGACGTCTCTGACGGCAGCGATCACGAAGTACTTCGGCGAGTTCAAGGCGTACGACCAGATCGACGCTGCTCCGGAAGAAAAGGCACGCGGCATCACCATCTCGACGGCACACGTCGAGTACGAGACGGCCAACCGTCACTATGCCCACGTTGATTGCCCCGGCCACGCCGACTACGTCAAGAACATGATCACCGGTGCCGCACAGATGGACGGCGCGATCCTGGTTTGCTCGGCTGCTGACGGCCCGATGCCGCAGACCCGCGAGCACATCCTGCTCGCTCGTCAGGTTGGCGTTCCGGCTCTGGTCGTGTTCCTCAACAAGGTCGACCAGGTCGACGACGCGGAACTGCTCGAACTCGTCGAGATGGAAGTTCGCGAACTTCTGTCGTCCTACGACTTCCCGGGCGACGACGTTCCTGTCGTCAAGGGTTCGGCTCTGGCCGCTCTCAACGATTCGGACAAGAAGATCGGCGAAGACGCCGTTCGCGAACTGATGGCCGCTGTCGACGCCTACATCCCGACGCCTGAGCGTCCGATCGACCAGCCGTTCCTGATGCCGATCGAAGACGTGTTCTCGATCTCGGGCCGTGGTACGGTTGTGACCGGTCGCGTCGAGCGCGGCATCGTCAAGGTTGGTGAAGAAGTCGAAATCGTCGGCATCCGCGCTACCTCGAAGACGACGGTTACCGGCGTTGAAATGTTCCGCAAGCTGCTCGATCAGGGCCAGGCTGGCGACAACATCGGCGCACTGGTTCGCGGTGTTAACCGTGACGGTGTTGAGCGTGGTCAGATCCTGTGCAAGCCGGGCTCTGTCAAGCCGCACAAGAAGTTCATGGCTGAAGCCTACATCCTGACGAAGGAAGAAGGCGGCCGTCATACGCCGTTCTTCACCAACTACCGTCCGCAGTTCTACTTCCGCACGACGGACGTGACCGGCATCGTCTCCCTGCCGGAGGGCACGGAAATGGTTATGCCTGGCGACAACGTCACGGTTGCTGTTGAGCTGATCGTTCCGATCGCGATGGAAGAAAAGCTGCGCTTCGCTATCCGCGAAGGCGGCCGTACCGTCGGCGCTGGCATCGTTGCCTCGATCATCGAGTAATCCTTAGGATTGCTTTGAATTAGGAAAGGCCTCGCTGGAAACAGCGGGGCCTTTTCTTTTGCCGCCTTGCGCTCACCATCAAAGACTTTATCTATCCCAACTCCACGGAGGAGGATCTTGGATGAAGAAGCGCATTCTGTTTACGGGTGGCTCCGGCAAGGCGGGGCGTCATGCGGTGCCGTGGCTGGTCAATGCCGGCTATGAGGTTCACAACATCGATCTCGTGCCGCTCGGCAGTCCCGGTGTCACCAATCTGATCGTCGACATCACCGATAGCGGTCAGGTCTATAATGCGCTCTCGATGCATCGTGACTTTCCCGATCTGGAAGCGGGCAGGGGTGTCCTTCCCTATGATGCCGTGATCCACTTCGCCGCCATCCCGCGCATCCTGATCAAGCCTGACAACGAAACCTTCCGTATCAACACGATGGGCACCTATAATGTCATCGAGGCGGCGGTGAAGCTCGGTGTGCGCAAGATCATTGTTGCCTCCAGCGAAACCACCTATGGCGTCTGCTTTGCCGAAGGGCATCGCGATTTCCATCAGTTCCCGCTGGATGAGGACTACGACGTCAATCCGATGGACTCCTACGGTCTGTCGAAGGTGCTGAACGAGAAGACGGCGCGGGCATTTGCCGAGCGCTCCGGGGCAGACATTTATGCGCTGCGAATCGGCAACGTCATCGAACCGCACGAATACGCGAATTTCCCGACCTATTTCGCCAATCCCGAGATGCGCAAGCGCATCGCCTGGAGCTATATCGACGCGCGCGATCTCGGCCAAATCTGCCATCTCTGCATCGAAAAGGATGGCCTCGGCTTCCAGGTGTTCAACGCCGCCAACGATACCGTCTCGGCCAATACGCCGACGCGCGAGCTTGCCGCGCGCTACTATCCGAACGTCCGGTTCACCCGCGAGATCGGCGAATTCGAAGGCTTGCTGTCGAACCGCAAGATCAGGGAAGTGCTGGGCTTTCGGGAAGAGCACGACTGGCGCCGATACGTGAAGCTGTGAACGCGTTTCGGTACGCACGCGAGGAATGGGAAAAAGTGAAAAACGCACTTGCCAATCTGCTCTCGGCGTCTTAAAGGGTGCGCCATGCTTCTCGACAATGCGTCGCGGCTTTCGCCAAAAGGCTGATCGGGAAGCGTAAAGGGGTATAGCTCAGTTGGTAGAGCGGCGGTCTCCAAAACCGCAGGCCGTGGGTTCGAGCCCCTCTGCCCCTGCCATTTCCTTGAACGAACAGCGCGGACAACCTGCAGCATTTCGCAAGAGGCTCGTACATGGCTAATTTCATTAAACTTTGGTTCCCCTCTTGTCTAATGGGGAATCGGTGTTTATGTAGGGGTTCAACAGACACGCGGTGCGTGGGGCTGATCTGATCAGCTTTACGCGCCGTAATTGCGTGGGCAGTCGATGGCATCCAAATCAAATCCGCTTACGTTTCTGCAGCAGGTTCGCACGGAAACGTTGAAAGTTACTTGGCCGTCGCGCCGTGAAACGATGATCTCGACGATCATGGTACTTGTGATGGTTGTCTTTGCCGCGCTGTTCTTTTTTGCCGCGGACCAGTTGATCGGCTGGTTGCTGGGCTTCGTGCTCAATATCGGCAACTGATCGGGCGGAGATATAAGATGGCGGCACGTTGGTATATCGTCCACGCGTATTCGAATTTTGAAAAGAAGGTCGCGGAAGACATCGAGAACAAGGCTCGTCAGAAGGGTCTTGAGCATCTCTTCGAGAAGATTCTCGTCCCGACTGAAAAGGTGGTTGAAGTGCGCCGCGGCCGTAAGGTCGATAGCGAGCGCAAGTTCTTCCCCGGTTATGTGATGGTTCGCGCCAACCTGACCGACGAAGCCTATCACCTGATCAAGAACACGCCGAAGGTGACCGGCTTCCTGGGCTCCGACAATCGGCCCGTTCCGATCCCTGACTCCGAAGCCGATCGTATTCTCGGTCAGGTTCAGGAAGGTGTCGAGCGTCCGAAGTCTTCGGTCAGCTTCGAGATCGGCGAGCAGGTCCGCGTTTCCGACGGTCCGTTCGCATCGTTCAACGGCACGGTTCAGGATGTGGACGAAGAGCGTTCGCGCCTGAAGGTGGAAGTGTCGATCTTCGGCCGCGCGACGCCGGTCGAACTGGAATACGCTCAGGTCGAGAAGGTCTGAGCTCGGATGTAAGCCGGCAACGGCTTATGTCCTCGCGGCGAAAGCCGCAAAGCGCGTGGAAGGTGAGGGCACCTTAGCCGGGTCCTAAAATCCGAACCACGCAACCGCAGCCGCCGGAGCGATCCGGCATTATTGGTCGGGCAACCGGCCGTCAGTGAAAGGCAGAGAGTTATGGCTAAGAAAGTTGCAGGCCAGCTCAAGCTTCAGGTCAAGGCAGGATCGGCTAACCCGTCCCCGCCAATCGGCCCGGCGCTTGGTCAGCGTGGCATTAACATCATGGAATTCTGCAAGGCGTTCAACGCCGCCACGCAGGAAATGGAAAAGGGTATGCCGATCCCGGTCGTCATCACCTACTACCAGGACAAGTCCTTCACCTTCGTCATGAAGCAGCCTCCGGTCAGCTACTGGCTGAAGAAGGAAGCGAAGATCACGTCCGGTTCCAAGACGCCTGGCAAGGGCGCCACCGCAGGCAAGCTCACCAAGGCTCAGATCAAGACGATCGCCGAAGCCAAGATGAAGGACCTGAACGCAGCTGATATCGAAGGTGCAATGGCGATGATTGAGGGCTCTGCCCGCGCCATGGGCCTGGAAGTGGTAGGATAAGACCATGGCAGGCAAGCGCACCAAGAAGATCAACGAAGGTGTTGATCCCACGAAGCTCTACGCTCTCGACCTCGCGATCAGCATGGTCAAGGAACGGGCTGTCGCCAAGTTCGACGAAACCGTCGAAGTATCGATGAACCTCGGTGTTGACCCGCGCCACGCTGACCAGATGGTCCGCGGCGTTGTCAACCTGCCGAACGGCACGGGCCGTGACGTTCGCGTCGCCGTCTTCGCACGTGGCGCCAAGGCTGACGAAGCCAAGGCTGCTGGTGCTGACGTTGTCGGCGCTGAAGATCTCGTCGAGATCGTTCAGGGCGGCAAGATCGACTTCGATCGCTGCATCGCGACCCCTGACATGATGCCGCTCGTCGGCCGCCTCGGTAAGGTTCTCGGCCCGCGTGGCATGATGCCGAACCCGAAGGTTGGCACCGTCACCATGGACGTCGCTGGCGCCGTCAAGGCTTCCAAGGGCGGCGCCGTCGAGTTCCGCGTCGAAAAGGCTGGTATCGTCCACGCCGGCATCGGCAAGGCTTCGTTCGACGCCAAGGCTCTTGAAGAAAACATCAAGGCTTTCGCTGACGCCGTCATCAAGGCAAAGCCGGCTGGCGCAAAGGGTAACTACGTCAAGCGCGTAGCGATCTCTTCGACCATGGGCCCGGGCGTCAAGATCGAAGTCGCTTCGGTCACGGCCGCTTAATAAAGTTTCGCTGGGCGTCAGTCCGGCTCATCAGATTCCGGCCTCGCAAGGGGCCGGGATATTCCGGAGAAATCCGGAATCCTGTCCGAGATTGCAGGTGGTTTTCCCTTAATCACTTGGCCTGCATGAGACGGGTAAGGCCCGAATTTTTGAAGCTTCGCTTCATCGATTTGGTTCGAACCTTGGATGCCTTGTGCCTCTTAGCCTTTCTGGCGCGGAGCGCGAGGGGACAGGATCCTCAAGCGTCTCTTGGGATCATTCGTGATCTCAGGAGGCAAAGGCAACCCGATGGGGCCGGTCACGGTCTCATCTACTGGAGATAGGCAGTGGAAAGAGCGGAAAAACGCGAATTCGTCACGGAACTGAACGAAGTCTTCAAGGCTTCGGGCTCGGTTGTCGTGGCCCACTATGCTGGTGCTACAGTCGCGCAGATGAACGACTTCCGTTCCAAGATGCGCGCAGCTGGCGGTACCGTCAAAGTCGCGAAGAACCGCCTGGCCAAAATCGCCCTTCAGGGTACGGAAGCGGAAGGGATCTCTGGTCTCTTCAACGGTCAGACGCTCATTGCATACAGCAATGACCCGATCACCGCTCCGAAAGTCGTCGTGGATTTCGCCAAGACCAACGATAAGATCGTTGTTTTGGGCGGCGCCATGGGGACAACGACGCTCAACGCAGAAGCAGTCAAGTCGCTCGCGACCCTGCCTTCGTTGGACGAACTGCGCGCGAAGCTGCTGGGCATGATCCAGACTCCGGCTACCCGCATCGCAGGCGTTGTTCAGGCACCGGCAAGCCAGCTTGCTCGCGTGTTCTCGGCTTACGCCAAGAAGGACGAAGCCGCATAAGGCGGTTTTTTGCTGTTTATAAACAACCGGTTCGAACCGAACATAAGGAATTGATACAATGGCTGATCTCGCAAAGATCGTAGACGACCTCTCCTCGCTGACCGTTCTGGAAGCTGCAGAACTGTCCAAGCTTCTCGAAGAAAAGTGGGGCGTTTCCGCTGCTGCTCCGGTAGCAGTTGCTGCTGCTGGCGGTGGCGCTGCTCCGGCTGCTGCTGAAGAAGAAAAGACCGAGTTCGACGTTATCCTGGCTGACGCCGGCGCTAACAAGATCAACGTCATCAAGGAAGTTCGCGCTATCACGGGCCTCGGCCTGAAGGAAGCTAAGGACCTCGTTGAAGCCGCTCCGAAGGCTGTCAAGGAAGCTGTTTCCAAGGCTGAAGCTGCCGACATCAAGAAGAAGCTTGAAGACGCCGGCGCTAAGGTCGACGTTAAGTAATCTTGAACTGCATCTGGGAGGCTGGATTTCCGGCCTCCCATTTGCCGTTTCCCGGAACGAATTACCCAAAAGCCGCGTGAAAACGGCTTTTGGGTAATGGGTTCTTCAAGAGGATGGTCTCGAACCGAGACGCGCAGGCAATCCGGCCTCGTGATTTCGGGAAGTGAGACGAGTTTGAAGCGCACATTGCTTGACGGGGTCGACTGGCCATCGGTTCCCGTCCGTTGCAGGCCCGGATGCAATTTTGAAGGAGCGACGATGGCTCAGACCCTTTCGTTCAATGGTCGTAGGCGCGTACGCAAGTTTTTCGGTAAGATCCCAGAAGTCACGGAAATGCCGAACCTCATCGAGGTTCAGAAGGCGTCCTATGACCAATTTTTGATGGTTGAAGAGCCCAAGGGCGGTCGCCCTGACGAGGGCCTTCAGTCGGTTTTCAAGTCCGTATTCCCGATCACGGATTTCTCCGGCGCTTCCATGCTGGAATTCGTGTCCTACGAGTTCGAACCGCCGAAGTTTGACGTCGATGAATGCCGCCAGCGCGACCTGACCTACGCCGCGCCGCTGAAGGTTACTCTCCGTCTGATCGTGTTCGATATCGATGAAGATACGGGCGCGAAGTCGATCAAGGACATCAAGGAACAGTCGGTTTACATGGGCGACATGCCGCTCATGACCAACAACGGTACGTTCATCGTCAACGGTACCGAGCGCGTTATCGTGTCTCAGATGCACCGTTCACCAGGCGTGTTCTTCGACCACGACAAGGGCAAGAGCCACTCGTCCGGCAAGCTGCTGTTCGCCGCTCGCGTCATCCCGTATCGCGGTTCCTGGCTCGACATCGAATTCGACGCCAAGGACATCGTCTACGCCCGTATCGACCGTCGCCGCAAGCTGCCGGTAACGTCGCTGCTGATGGCGCTCGGCATGGACGGCGAAGAAATCCTGTCGACCTTCTACACCAAGTCCGACTATGTTCGTGACGGCAAGGGCTGGCGCATTCCGTTTACGCCTGAGACCCTCAAGGGTGCGAAGACGATCAGCGACATGATCGACGCCGACACCGGCGAAGTCGTCGTCGAAGGCGGCAAGAAGCTGACCCCCCGTCTGCTTCGTCAGCTGTCTGAAAAGGGCCTCAAGGCTCTGCAGGCGACCGACGAAGACCTGTACGGCAACTTCCTCGCCGAAGACATCGTCAACTACTCGACGGGTGAAATCTACCTCGAGGCAGGCGACGAAATCGACGAGAAGTCGCTCGCCGTCATCTTGTCGCACGGTTTCGAAGAGATCCCGGTTCTCGGCATCGACCACATCAATGTCGGCGCCTATATTCGCAACACGCTGAACGCCGACAAGAACGAGAACCGTCAGGACGCTCTGTTCGACATCTACCGCGTCATGCGTCCGGGTGAACCGCCGACCATGGAATCGGCCGAAGCGATGTTCAACTCGCTGTTCTTCGACGCCGAGCGCTACGACCTGTCGGCCGTTGGTCGCGTCAAGATGAACATGCGTCTCGACCTCGAAGTCGAAGACACCGTTCGTGTCCTGCGCAAGGACGACATCCTGGCCGTGGTCAAGATGCTCGTCGAACTGCGCGACGGCAAGGGCGAGATCGACGACATCGACAACCTCGGCAACCGTCGCGTTCGCTCCGTCGGCGAACTGATGGAGAACCAGTACCGTCTCGGCCTGCTCCGCATGGAGCGCGCGATCAAGGAACGTATGTCCTCGATCGAAATCGACACGGTCATGCCGCAGGACCTGATCAACGCCAAGCCGGCAGCAGCTGCCGTGCGCGAATTCTTCGGCTCCTCGCAGCTGTCGCAGTTCATGGACCAGGTGAACCCGCTTTCGGAAATCACCCACAAGCGCCGTCTCTCGGCTCTTGGTCCGGGTGGTCTGACCCGCGAGCGCGCAGGCTTCGAAGTCCGCGACGTTCACCCGACGCACTATGGCCGTATTTGCCCGATCGAAACGCCGGAAGGCCCGAACATCGGTCTGATCAACTCGCTGGCCACCTTCGCACGCGTCAACAAGTACGGCTTCATTGAATCGCCGTACCGCCGTATCGTTGACGGCAAGGTCACGAACGACGTTCTTTACCTCTCCGCAATGGAAGAGGCGAAGTACTACGTCGCTCAGGCCAACGCTGAGCTCGGTTCCGACGGCTCGTTCGTCGACGAATTCGTCGTTTGCCGTCATGCCGGCGAAGTTATGCTCGCACCGCGCGACAGCATGAACCTGATGGACGTTTCGCCGAAGCAGGTCGTTTCGGTCGCAGCCGCTCTCATCCCGTTCCTGGAAAACGACGACGCCAACCGCGCTCTCATGGGCTCGAACATGCAGCGCCAGGCCGTGCCTCTGCTGCGCGCTGAAGCTCCGTTCGTCGGCACCGGCATGGAACCGATCGTTGCCCGCGACTCCGGCGCCGCCATCGGTGCTCGCCGCGGCGGTGTGGTCGACCAGGTCGACGCGACGCGTATCGTTATCCGCGCGACGGAAGACCTCGACGCCGGCAAGTCCGGTGTTGATATCTACCGTCTGCAGAAGTTCCAGCGTTCGAACCAGAACACCTGCGTCAACCAGCGTCCGCTGGTCACCGTCGGTGACGTCATCAACCGCGGCGACATTCTGGCCGACGGCCCGTCGACGGACCTGGGCGACCTGGCACTCGGCCGCAACGCGCTCGTCGCGTTCATGCCGTGGAACGGTTACAACTACGAAGACTCGATCCTGATGTCGGAACGCATCGTCGCTGACGACGTGTTCACCTCCATCCACATCGAAGAATTCGAAGTGATGGCCCGCGACACCAAGCTTGGTCCGGAAGAAATCACGCGCGACATTCCGAACGTTTCGGAAGAAGCGCTGAAGAACCTCGACGAAGCCGGTATCGTCTACATCGGTGCTGAAGTTCAGCCGGGCGACATCCTCGTCGGCAAGATCACGCCGAAGGGCGAAAGCCCGATGACGCCGGAAGAAAAGCTTCTGCGCGCCATCTTCGGTGAAAAGGCGTCCGACGTTCGCGACACCTCCATGCGCATGCCTCCGGGCACCTACGGCACGATCGTCGAAGTTCGCGTTTTCAACCGCCACGGCGTTGAAAAGGACGAGCGCGCGATGGCTATCGAACGCGAAGAGATCGAGCGTCTTGCAAAGGACCGCGACGACGAGCAGGCGATCCTCGACCGTAACGTCTACGGCCGTCTGATCGACATGCTGCGTGGCCAGGTTGCCATCGCAGGCCCGAAGGGCTTCAAGAAGGGCACCGAGCTGGCCAACGCCGTCGTCTCCGAATATCCCCGCTCGCAGTGGTGGATGTTCGCCGTCGAGGACGAGAAGGTTCAGTCCGAGCTCGAAGCTCTGCGTGGCCAGTACGACGAATCCAAGTCGCGCCTTGAACAGCGCTTCATGGACAAGGTCGAGAAGGTCCAGCGCGGCGATGAAATGCCTCCTGGCGTCATGAAGATGGTCAAGGTCTTTGTTGCTGTGAAGCGCAAGATCCAGCCGGGCGACAAGATGGCCGGCCGTCACGGTAACAAGGGCGTTGTCTCGCGTATCGTGCCTGTCGAAGACATGCCGTTCCTCGAAGACGGCACGCATGTCGACATCTGCTTGAACCCGCTGGGCGTGCCTTCGCGCATGAACGTCGGCCAGATCCTCGAAACCCACCTTGCCTGGGCTTGCGCCGGCATGGGTAAGAAGATCGGCGAGCTGCTCGACGAATACCGCAAGACGATGGACATCACCGACCTGAAGACGGAGCTGACGGATGTCTACGCTTCGCAGGCCAAGGATGAAGTCGCCCACTTCGACGACGACGCGCTGGTCAAGCTGGCCGAGCAGTCCCGCCGCGGTGTCTCCATCGCAACGCCGGTATTCGACGGTGCGCATGAGCCTGACGTTGCCTCGATGCTGAAGAAGGCAGGTCTGCACGAAAGTGGTCAGTCGGTTCTGTACGACGGCCGCACGGGCGAGCCCTTCGACCGCAAGGTCACCGTCGGCTACATGTACATGATCAAGCTCAACCACTTGGTTGACGACAAGATCCACGCTCGTTCGATCGGTCCTTACTCGCTCGTTACCCAGCAGCCGCTGGGTGGTAAGGCGCAGTTCGGCGGTCAGCGCTTCGGGGAAATGGAAGTCTGGGCTCTGGAAGCATACGGTGCGGCTTACACGCTGCAGGAAATGCTCACGGTCAAGTCCGACGACGTCGCCGGCCGTACCAAGGTCTACGAAGCCATCGTCCGTGGCGACGATACGTTCGAAGCGGGTATTCCCGAAAGCTTCAACGTTCTCGTCAAGGAAATGCGCTCTCTGGGGCTTTCCGTCGAGCTCGAGAACTCGAAGGTTGACGAGCAGCAGACCGGCCAGTTGCCGGACGCCGCCGAGTAACCACCTGATAGGGTGCGCGCTGTCCTGCAGCGCGCACCGTCCCAGCTCTGGCCCCGTAACGTGTTGGCCGGGAAGGGACGATTTCGCCGCATTCTGCGGTTATTGTCGTTTTTTCGCGATGGCGCGGCGCCCGGGATTTGCCGCTGATCATCGCAGTTTGAGGGCTTTCAGCCCATGAAGGAGACAGGCATGAACCAAGAGGTCATGAATCTTTTCAATCCGCAGGTGCCTGCGCAGAATTTCGATTCCATCCGGATCTCGATTGCGTCTCCGGAGAAGATTCTCTCCTGGTCTTATGGTGAGATCAAGAAGCCGGAAACGATCAACTATCGTACGTTCAAGCCTGAACGCGATGGTCTGTTCTGCGCCCGCATCTTCGGACCGATCAAGGACTACGAATGCTTGTGCGGCAAGTACAAGCGCATGAAGTACAAGGGCATCATCTGCGAAAAGTGCGGCGTCGAAGTCACGCTGTCGCGCGTTCGCCGTGAGCGCATGGGCCACATCGAGCTTGCCGCTCCCGTTGCCCACATCTGGTTCCTGAAGTCGCTTCCTTCGCGCATCTCGACGTTGCTCGACATGACGCTGAAGGATGTGGAGCGCGTTCTCTACTTCGAACACTACATCGTCACCGAGCCGGGCCTCACCGCGCTCAAGGAGCACCAGCTCCTGACGGAAGAAGAATACATGCTTGCTGTCGATGAGTACGGCGAAGATCAGTTCACCGCCATGATCGGCGCTGAAGCCATCTTCGAAATGCTGGCATCGATGAACCTTGAGAAGATCGCGGGCGACCTGCGCTCGGATCTGGCCGACACCACGTCGGATCTCAAGCAGAAGAAGCTGATGAAGCGCCTGAAGATCGTCGAGAACTTCATGGAATCCGGCAACCGTCCGGAGTGGATGATCATGAAGGTCGTCCCGGTCATCCCGCCGGACCTGCGCCCGCTGGTTCCGCTTGATGGCGGCCGTTTCGCGACGTCCGACCTCAACGACCTGTACCGCCGCGTCATCAACCGTAACAACCGTCTGAAGCGCCTGATTGAACTGCGCGCTCCGGGCATCATCATCCGTAACGAAAAGCGCATGCTGCAGGAATCTGTGGATGCGCTGTTCGACAACGGCCGCCGTGGCCGCGTCATCACCGGCGCCAACAAGCGTCCGCTGAAGTCGCTGTCCGACATGCTCAAGGGCAAGCAGGGCCGCTTCCGTCAGAACCTGCTCGGCAAGCGCGTCGACTATTCCGGCCGATCGGTCATCGTGACCGGTCCGGAACTGAAGCTGCACCAGTGCGGCCTGCCGAAGAAGATGGCGCTCGAACTGTTCAAGCCGTTCATCTACGCCCGCCTAGACGCCAAGGGTTACTCCTCGACCGTCAAGCAGGCCAAGAAGCTGGTTGAAAAGGAAAAGCCGGAAGTCTGGGATATCCTCGACGAGGTCATCCGCGAGCATCCGGTACTGCTCAACCGCGCACCGACGCTGCACCGCCTGGGCATCCAGGCCTTCGAACCGATTCTGGTCGAAGGCAAGGCCATCCAGCTGCACCCGCTCGTCTGCACGGCCTTCAACGCCGACTTCGACGGTGACCAGATGGCCGTTCACGTGCCGCTGTCGCTCGAAGCTCAGCTCGAAGCCCGCGTCCTGATGATGTCGACGAACAACATCCTGCACCCTGCAAACGGTGCACCGATCATCGTTCCGTCGCAGGACATGGTTCTCGGCCTGTACTACCTCGCGATCATGAACCAGAACGAGCCGGGCGAAGGCATGGCCTTCTCTGATCTGGGCGAACTGCATCACGCGCTTGAAAACAAGGTCGTGACGCTGCACTCCAAGATCCGCGGCCGCTTCAAGTCGATCGACGAGGATGGCAAGCCCTACTCGAAGATCTACGAAACGACCCCTGGCCGTCTGCTCATCGGCGAACTCCTGCCGAAGAACGGCAAGGTGACCTTCGACATCTGCAACCAGGAAATGACCAAGAAGAACATCTCCAAGATGATCGACACGGTCTACCGTCATTGCGGCCAGAAGGACACGGTCATTTTCTGCGACCGCATCATGCAGCTCGGCTTCACCCACGCCTGCCGCGCCGGCATTTCGTTCGGCAAGGACGACATGGTTATCCCGGACTCGAAGGCGAAGATCGTCGGCGACACCGAAAACCTGGTCAAGGAATACGAGCAGCAGTACAACGACGGCCTGATCACTCAGGGCGAGAAGTACAACAAGGTCGTTGACGCTTGGGGCAAGGCAACCGAAAAGGTCGCCGAGGACATGATGGCCCGCATTAAGGCTGTCGAGTTCGATCCGGAAACGGGTCGCCAGAAGCAGATGAACGCCATCTACATGATGTCGCACTCGGGTGCCCGTGGTTCTCCGAACCAGATGCGTCAGCTGGGCGGCATGCGCGGCCTTATGGCCAAGCCGTCGGGTGAAATCATCGAGACGCCGATCACGTCGAACTTCAAGGAAGGTCTGACCGTTAACGAGTACTTCAACTCGACCCACGGTGCCCGTAAGGGTCTTGCAGACACCGCTCTGAAGACGGCTAACTCCGGTTACCTGACCCGTCGTCTCGTCGACGTCGCGCAGGATTGCATCGTCAACCTCGTGGATTGCGGCACCGACAAGGGCCTCACCATGACCGCCATCGTCGATGCCGGTCAGGTCGTTGCTTCGCTCGGCGTTCGTATCCTCGGCCGTACGGCTCTTGATGATATCGATCATCCGGTTACCGGCGAGCGTCTCGTCGACGCCGGCAAGATGATCCTTGAGCCCGATGTCATCGAGATCGAAAAGGCTGGTATCCAGTCGATCCGTATCCGCTCCGCACTGACCTGCGAAGTCCAGACGGGCGTCTGCTCGGTCTGCTACGGTCGTGACCTTGCCCGCGGTACCCCTGTCAACATGGGTGAAGCGGTCGGCGTCATCGCCGCTCAGTCGATCGGCGAGCCGGGCACGCAGCTCACCATGCGTACGTTCCACCTTGGTGGCACGGCGAACGTGGTCGACCAGTCGTTCCTGGAAGCATCGTATGAAGGTACGATCCAGATCAAGAACCGCAACGTTCTGCGCAACTCGGAGAACGTCCTCGTCGCTATGGGCCGCAACATGGCGGTCACCATTCTCGACGAGCGTGGCGTCGAGCGCTCCTCGCAGCGCGTCGCCTACGGTTCGAAGCTGCACGTCGATGACGGCGACAAGGTCAAGCGGGGCCAGCGTCTGGCCGAGTGGGATCCGTACACCCGTCCGATGATGACGGAAGTCTCGGGTACCGTTCAGTTCGAAGACGTCGTCGATGGTCTCTCCGTTCTCGAAGCGACCGACGAATCCACGGGTATCACCAAGCGTCAGGTTATCGACTGGCGTTCGACCCCGCGCGGTTCGGATCTCAAGCCGTCGATCGTCATCGTGGATGCCAGCGGCAATGTCATGAAGCTGCCGCGCGGTGCTGATGCCCGCTTCCAGCTGTCGGTTGACGCGATCCTGTCGGTCGAGCCTGGTCAGAAGGTTTCCCAGGGTGACGTGCTTGCACGTTCGCCGCTGGAAAGCGCCAAGACCAAGGACATCACCGGTGGTCTGCCGCGTGTTGCCGAACTGTTCGAAGCTCGTCGTCCGAAGGACCACGCCATCATCGCTGAGATCGATGGTACGATCCGCCTCGGCCGCGACTACAAGAACAAGCGTCGCGTCATCATCGAGCCGGCGGAAGACGGTGTCGAGCCGGTCGAGTACCTGATCCCGAAGGGCAAGCCGTTCCATCTGATGGAAGGTGACTATATCGAAAAGGGTGACTACATCCTCGACGGTAACCCCGCGCCGCATGACATCCTGGCGATCAAGGGCGTCGAAGCTCTGGCTTCGTACCTGGTCAACGAAATCCAGGAAGTCTATCGTCTGCAGGGCGTTGTCATCAACGACAAGCACATCGAAGTGATTGTCCGTCAGATGCTGCAGAAGGTGGAAATCACCGATGCAGGCGACTCGACCTATATCGTCGGCGACAACGTCGACCGTATCGAGCTCGAAGACGTCAACGACAGCCTGATCGAACAGGGCAAGAAGCCTGCCTATGGCGAGCCGGTTCTGCTCGGTATCACCAAGGCATCGCTGCAGACGCCGTCCTTCATCTCCGCCGCGTCCTTCCAGGAAACGACGAAGGTGCTGACGGAAGCTGCGATCGCCGGCAAGACCGACGGCCTGCAGGGTCTGAAGGAAAACGTCATCGTCGGCCGCCTCATCCCGGCCGGTACCGGTGGCACGATGACCCAGATCCGCCGTATCGCGACCTCGCGCGACGAGCTGATCCTCGAAGAACGCCGCAAGGGCACGGGTGCCGATGTCGCGACCCCGATGCTTCAGGATCTGGCTGGCGAAAGCGCACCGGCCGCCGAGTAATCGGCGCCGGGTCGCACGACCGGATACCAAGAATTGAAAGCCGCCCGGAGCAATCCGGGCGGTTTTTTCGTTTCAGGATATGAAGGTGGGAGCGGGAAGGGCGCGGCTATCAGCCGATCATCGGCAGGCAGTGTTCCATGCCATAGCCCAGCCGGGCTTTCGCTTGCGCAAGATCGATCCAGAAGAAGCGAAACTGGATTGGATCGCCGCCGCCGAACGGCGTCAACTCCTGGTGCAGCCATGTCTCCGGGTGGTGATCGTCGAGTTCGACATGAAAGTAGTGCCGGCGGTGCCAGGCGATACCGCCGATCTTCAGCGCAAACCGATAGTCGTGGACGGCAAGCGGGGTGAGGGGAGCTGATGGCGCCAGGCCGGTTTCTTCGCAGAACTCCCGCAGCGCCGCCTCGGCGATATCCTCGCCGGTCTCGACGGTTCCGCCCGGGACCTGCCAGAGCACGTCGGGAAAGTCCGGCTCGTCGAAAACGAGAAGCCGGTCGCGCCAAGTGGCATAGATCAGCACTTTCAGCGCATCCGGCTCCATCATCTCGGCTCAGCTGAAGCGGATGATCGCGACTTCGCCTTCGACTGCGCCCTTGTAGGCGGATGCGTGCGGCTCTTCTTCCGGAATGTCGGTCAGCATGCCGATCTGGTCGAGGTCGGCCTCGATGAAACCTTCCTCGGACAACGCGTTCAACGCCTCGCGAACCGCGCTGTCGTCGTCGGCCGCCTTCAGCATGATGTGCAGATCGACACCTTCGCTGCCATCGGTCTCATAACCCTTGCCGATGATGATGAAGACCATCGGGCCTTCGTTGTTGTTGTCGTTGTCCGGGCTGGTAATCATTCTTCGTCCTTCGATTCGAGATTTGAATCTCATTTCAGGCACTTGGCCTCTGCAATCTCTGATTCCTTAGCCGCTTTCGCTGCAATGCCCAAGTTTATCTTGGCCACCGCACGCGATTTTGTCTAAAAGGTCCAAGCGAGGGCCAAAAGGCCGCGTTTCAAGGCCTTCTCGGGAAGATTATTTGTTAACAGCCTTGACGAGACGACGGGAAACCAGTAGTACCCGCGCCATCGGAACCCATGTGAGGCATGGCCATCTGGGGCGACACGCCCTCGATATCACCTCAAACAAGGTTCGAAACGCACGTTGAAGATATGTTGCCTGCACGCATGACGCATTTCTTTTGCGTCCTCTGCTCTTTGTGGTCCATCTGCGAAAACAGATCGGGCCACGTTTTGCGCATTGAGACAGGCGTGTGATCTTGCCGGAGACGGCGTGAGTTACGCCCGCAAGGGTTTGAGATTTAAACGTAAGGGATGGTTGAATGCCTACCGTAAACCAGCTGATCCGCAAGCCGCGCCAGCCAAACGTAAAGCGTAACAAGGTTCCTGCTCTGCAGGAAAACCCGCAGAAGCGTGGTGTTTGCACCCGCGTCTACACCACGACCCCGAAGAAGCCGAACTCGGCTCTCCGTAAGGTTGCCAAGATCCGTCTGACCAATGGCTTCGAAGTCATCGGCTACATTCCTGGCGAAGGTCACAACCTGCAGGAACACTCTGTCGTCATGATCCGTGGCGGCCGCGTGAAGGACTTGCCGGGTGTTCGTTACCACATCATCCGCGGCGTTCTCGATACCCAGGGTGTCAAGAACCGCAAGCAGCGCCGCTCGAAGTACGGTGCGAAGCGTCCGAAGTAATTCGGACTTTTTGTAAATTCGGCGCTGCGTGAGGTCCTCCGCGTGATAAAGCGCCTTAACGGTTAAGAGACGAGAAGTATGTCCAGACGTCACAGAGCAGAAAAGCGCGAGATCAACCCGGACCCCAAGTTCGGCGATCTCATCGTCACCAAGTTCATGAATGCAATCATGCTTGACGGCAAGAAGTCCGTCGCTGAAAGCATTGTTTACGGCGCATTTGACTCCGTGCAGAACAAGTCGAAGCAGGAGCCGCTGGTTGTTTTCCACGCCGCCCTCGACAACATTGCTCCGCACGTAGAAGTCCGTTCGCGCCGCGTTGGTGGTGCTACGTACCAGGTTCCGGTCGATGTTCGCCCTGAGCGTCGCCAGGCCCTCGCAATTCGCTGGCTGATCACTGCCGCTCGCAAGCGCAATGAGACGACGATGGTCGATCGCCTTTCCGGCGAACTTCTCGATGCATCCAACAACCGTGGTAGCGCCGTCAAGAAGCGCGAAGACACGCACAAGATGGCTGATGCCAACCGTGCGTTCTCGCATTATCGCTGGTAATCCCGAACGGTTCCCGAAAGGCAGTCCATTATGGCTCGCGAATATAAAATCGAAGACTACCGTAATTTCGGTATCATGGCGCACATCGACGCCGGCAAGACGACGACGACCGAGCGTATCCTTTACTACACCGGAAAGTCGCACAAGATCGGCGAAGTGCACGATGGCGCCGCCACGATGGACTGGATGGAGCAGGAGCAGGAGCGTGGCATCACGATCACGTCCGCTGCGACCACGACCTTCTGGAAGGGTCGCGACGGCAAGATGCGTCGCTTCAACATCATCGACACTCCCGGCCACGTCGACTTCACCATCGAAGTCGAGCGTTCGCTGCGCGTTCTCGACGGTGCTGTTGCCCTTCTCGACGCTAACGCAGGCGTAGAGCCGCAGACGGAAACCGTCTGGCGTCAGGCTGAGAAGTACAACGTTCCGCGTATGATCTTCTGCAACAAGATGGACAAGACCGGTGCTGACTTCTACCGCTCGGTAGAAATGATCAAGACCCGTCTCGGCGCCACCGCAGTCGTCATGCAGCTCCCGATCGGCGCAGAAAGCGACTTCAAGGGCGTTGTCGACCTGATCGAGATGAACGCTCTCATCTGGCGCGACGAGTCGCTCGGCGCTCAGTGGGACGTCGTCGAAATCCCTGACGACCTGAAGGAAAAGGCTGCTGAATATCGCGAAAAGCTGATCGAGACCGTTGTCGAGATCGACGAAGCCGCGATGGAAGCCTACCTCGAAGGCACCATGCCCGACAACGACCAGATCCGCGCGCTCGTCCGTCGCGGCACGATCGACGTCAAGTTCCACCCGATGTTCTGCGGCACTGCCTTCAAGAACAAGGGCGTTCAGCCGCTGCTCGACGCCGTTGTCGACTACCTGCCGTCGCCGCTCGACATTCCGGCGATCAAGGGCATTGACTTCAAGACCGAAGCCGAAATCGAACGTCATGCTGACGACGCCGAGCCGCTTTCCATGCTCGCGTTCAAGATCATGAACGACCCCTTCGTCGGTTCGCTGACCTTCGCTCGCATCTACTCCGGCAAGCTCGAAAAGGGCGCGTCGGTCATGAACACGGTCAAGGACAAGCGCGAGCGCGTCGGCCGCATGCTGCAGATGCACTCGAACTCGCGTGAAGACATCGAAGAAGCCTTCGCCGGCGACATCGTTGCTCTCGCCGGCCTCAAGGAAACCACCACTGGCGATACGCTCTGCGATCCGCTGAAGCCGGTTATCCTCGAGCGCATGGAATTCCCCGAGCCGGTCATCCAGATCGCGATCGAGCCGAAGACCAAGGGCGACCAGGAAAAGATGGGCCTCGCGCTCAACCGTCTGGCTGCTGAAGACCCGTCCTTCCGCGTGAAGACTGACCAGGAATCCGGTCAGACCATCATCGCCGGCATGGGCGAACTTCACCTCGACATTCTCGTCGACCGCATGCGTCGTGAATTCAAGGTTGAAGCAACCGTCGGCGCTCCGCAGGTTGCCTACCGCGAAACCATCACGCGTCAGCACGAAGAAGACTACACGCACAAGAAGCAGTCCGGTGGTACCGGTCAGTTCGCGCGCGTCAAGATCATCTTCGAACCGAACCCAGAAGGCGACGACTTCAAGTTCGAATCCAAGATCGTCGGCGGTGCTGTTCCGAAGGAATACATCCCGGGCGTTCAGAAGGGTATCGAAAGCGTTCTGTCTTCCGGTCCGCTGGCTGGCTTCCCGATGCTCGGCGTCAAGGCGACGCTCGTTGACGGTGCCTTCCACGACGTTGACTCGTCCGTCCTCGCGTTCGAAATCGCTTCGCGTGCTTGCTTCCGTGAAGCAGCCAAGAAGGCCGGCGCTCAGCTCCTCGAGCCGATGATGAAGGTCGAAGTCGTAACGCCGGAAGATTACGTCGGCGACGTCATCGGTGACCTGAACTCCCGCCGTGGTCAGATCCAGGGTCAGGAACAGCGCGGCATCGCGATCGTCATCAACGCCAACGTTCCGCTGGCGAACATGTTCAAGTACGTCGACAACCTGCGCTCCATGTCGCAGGGCCGCGCACAGTACACGATGACCTTCGATCACTACTCGCCGGTCCCGTCGAACGTCGCAACCGAGATCCAGGCAAAGTATTCCGGTCAGAAGTGACCGGAATACCAATTGACCGATAACAAGAATTAAGTCCCTCGCGGACTTGCAAGAATGGAGAGCCTAAATGGCAAAGAGCAAATTTGAGCGCAACAAGCCGCACGTTAACATCGGCACGATCGGCCACGTTGACCACGGCAAGACGTCTCTGACGGCAGCGATCACCAAGTACTTCGGCGAGTTCAAGGCGTACGACCAGATCGACGCAGCACCGGAAGAAAAGGCACGCGGCATCACCATCTCGACGGCACACGTCGAGTACGAGACGGCCAACCGTCACTATGCCCACGTTGATTGCCCCGGCCACGCCGACTACGTCAAGAACATGATCACCGGTGCCGCACAGATGGACGGCGCGATCCTGGTTTGCTCGGCAGCTGACGGCCCGATGCCGCAGACCCGCGAGCACATCCTGCTTGCTCGTCAGGTTGGCGTTCCGGCTCTGGTCGTGTTCCTCAACAAGGTCGACCAGGTCGACGACGCAGAACTGCTCGAACTCGTCGAGATGGAAGTTCGCGAACTTCTGTCGTCCTACGACTTCCCGGGCGACGACGTTCCTGTCGTCAAGGGTTCGGCTCTTGCTGCTCTCAACGATTCGGACAAGAAGATCGGCGAAGACGCCGTTCGCGAACTGATGGCCGCTGTCGACGCCTACATCCCGACGCCTGAGCGTCCGATCGACCAGCCGTTCCTGATGCCGATCGAAGACGTGTTCTCGATCTCGGGTCGTGGTACGGTTGTGACCGGTCGCGTCGAGCGCGGCATCGTCAAGGTCGGTGAAGAAGTCGAAATCGTCGGCATCCGCGCCACCTCGAAGACGACGGTTACCGGCGTTGAAATGTTCCGCAAGCTGCTCGATCAGGGCCAGGCTGGCGACAACATCGGCGCTCTGGTTCGCGGTGTTAACCGTGACGGCGTTGAGCGTGGTCAGATCCTGTGCAAGCCGGGCTCTGTCAAGCCGCACAAGAAGTTCATGGCTGAAGCCTACATCCTGACGAAGGAAGAAGGCGGCCGTCATACGCCGTTCTTCACGAACTACCGTCCGCAGTTCTACTTCCGCACGACCGACGTGACCGGCATCGTTTCTCTGCCGGAAGGCACGGAAATGGTTATGCCTGGCGACAACGTCACGGTTGCCGTTGAGCTGATCGTTCCGATCGCGATGGAAGAAAAGCTGCGCTTCGCTATCCGCGAAGGCGGTCGTACCGTCGGCGCTGGCATCGTTGCCTCGATCATCGAGTAATCATTGAGATCGGCCGTCTCGCAAGGGACGGCCGCTTCGATGACATTATTATGAAGCAAGTGGCTTTAGCCGCTTGCTTATTACAAAGAAATACGGCACATGGCGCGCAAGCGCTGTTTGCGCGCTGCTTCGTTGTTTCGAAGCGGCAGACTGAAGCTAACATAAAGGTGGCCGAAAGGCCTGAAGACTGGATAGGGATGCCGGTTTCCGACGTCCCTCTCGATCTTTGAAACCGGTGGTCCGCCTTTAGGGAAGAAAACAACCCGTGCCTTGAACAAGGGCGCGTAAGTAACAAACACAAGGATAACGTCGAATGAACGGCCAAAATATCCGCATTCGCCTGAAGGCGTTCGATCACCGCATTCTCGACGCTTCGACGCGCGAGATCGTGTCGACGGCGAAGCGCACCGGCGCAAGCGTCCGGGGCCCCGTTCCGCTTCCGACTCGCATCGAGAAGTTTACGGTAAACCGGTCCCCACACATCGCCAAGAAGAGCCGCGAGCAGTTCGAGATGCGCCCGCATAAGCGCCTCCTCGACATCGTTGACCCGACACCGCAGACGGTAGACGCGCTGATGAAGCTCGATCTCGCCGCTGGTGTCGATGTTGAGATCAAGCTCTGAGCCTAGCTCGAGCTGAGTTGGAAGGATTGAACCGATGCGTTCAGGTGTGATTGCACAGAAGGTCGGCATGACCCGCGTCTATAACGACGCCGGCGAACATGTTCCGGTAACAGTACTGCGTATGGAAGGCTGCCAGGTCGTAGCCCAGCGCACAGTAGAAAAGAACGGCTACGCCGCAGTTCAGCTTGGTGCTGGCACGGCGAAGGTCAAGAACACGTCCAAGGCGATGCGCGGCAATTTCGCTATTGCCAACGTCGAGCCGAAGGCCAAGCTCGCTGAATTCCGTGTTTCGGAAGACAACCTGCTTGACGTCGGCACCGAGCTCAAGGCTGGCCACTTCGCCACCGGTCAGCTCGTCGATGTCACCGGCACGACGATTGGTAAGGGCTTTGCCGGCGCCATGAAGCGTCACGGCTTCGGCGGTCTGCGCGCCACGCACGGTGTGTCGGTTTCGCACCGCTCGCACGGTTCGACCGGCTCGCGCCAGGACCCGGGCAAGGTTTTCAAGAACAAGAAGATGGCTGGTCACATGGGCCAGACGCGCGTAACGACTCAGAACCTTGAAGTGGTTTCGACCGACGAAGATCGTGGTCTGATCCTGATCAAGGG